>CALUJN010000071.1 GCA_944320985.1 uncultured Alistipes sp.
TTGGTGATGTTCCATTTCACACCGGCCGACCAGAAGGGGGCGAAACGGTTGTCCTTACCGAACTGTGAGGAGCCGTCCATACGGATGTTGGCATCGAACGAGTAGCGATACTTGTAGGAGTAACCCAAAGCCAGAACTCCGCCGATGCTGCGCGACGTATTCTCCGAACCGGTCATGTTCTCGTCGTATTTTTTACCGAAGAGAATGTGGTCCATCTGGTCGTTGGGGAAACCGGTCACCTTGGCACCGTAGGCCTCGTTGCTGGTCTGCTCCACCGAGTAACGGAGGTTGGCCGTGATGTAGTGCGTGTTCTTGATGTTCTTGTTGTACATCACGGTGAAGTCCACGGCATAGTTGAACGATTCGGACTGCGTACGCGTGAAGTCTCCCTTGAGCGAGGGGTCCGTCACATCCTTGAAGGCCGTGTGGTAGCCCGGGCGGAAGACCTCGGCCTTGCCGTTCTGCTTGCTCAACGATACGTTACCCTGCAGGATCCACTCCTCGGCGGGACGGTACTCCAGTTTGAAGAGCTCGCGGACCGTAAAGTCGGTCGTTCGGTCCAGACTGTGGAAGGTCGTGTTGTAAAGCGGGTTGGCCACCTCATAGGTGTTGCCGTCGCCGCTGTAGAGCATGTTCCAGGTCTGCATGACCTTGTTGATGTTGCCGTTCTCGTCGTAGGGACGCAGATAGGGGTTCAGCTGTGCATATTCGCTGAACGAACCGTAGGGGCTGTTGGTTCCCGTCGCGTTGTCAGCCGTGATGCTGTTCTTCAACAGGAACTTCTTGAAACGGTAGCTCAGGTCAAGCGAGGCGGTCTGTGTGCTTCGCTTCGAACCCTTCATTACACCCGGGGTCTCGTTCAGACCGGCGTAGAGCTTGTAACGGAGTTCGTTCGATCCGCCTTCGAGGGTGACAGCGTGACGCTGCTGTACCGACGTGTGGAGCGGCTGCGACAGCCAGTAGGTGTCAACTCCGCGCTTCACCTCGCGCAGACGCGACTGGTAGTCACGCTGCGATGCCAGGTCGTTTTCGGCATAGAGGCCCGCAATCTTCTCGGCATAGATCTTTTCGGCCGAGTTCATGAGGTTGTACGACGAGAGGTCGGGCATCTCGACGCGGACGTTACCGCTGTAGGTGACGTTGATGGCGCCGGGTTTCGGGGCCAGCGTCTCGATGACGATGACACCGTTCGAGGCTTTCGAACCGTAGATGGCCGTAGCCGAGGCGTCCTTCAGAATGGTGATCGAGGCCACGCGGTCGGGGTCCAGGTCGGCCATCGTCTGCACGTCGATTTCAAAACCGTCGAGCAACAGCAGCGGCTGGTTGGGGTAGGTGTCGTATTCTCCCTGCAGCGAGACCAGACCATCGCCCGTAGAACTGCCGCCCGGAAGGGTCGACGTACCGCGCATGCGCATGTCGGGCAGGGCGTTCGGGTCCGAACCCATCTCGAAGTTGTCCATCACTCGGAAACTCGGCTCCATGGCGCTGATGGCCTTGGCGATGTTCGTCGTCGAATATTTTTTGATGTCTTCACCCTTGATGGTATTTACCGAGCCGGTGTATCCCTCCTTCTTGCGGTTGAAGATACCCGTCACAACGACCTCTTCGATGTCGGTGTCACTCTCGAGGACAACCTTCAGATCAGCTTTCCCATCCTTGGGTTTGACCGGGATTTCCTGTTTTTTCATACCGATGAACGATACGTCGATGATGATGTTGGATCGTTCGTCGAATTCGAGTTTGAAGGCTCCGTTCGCATCGGTGGAGATACCGATGGTCGTGCCGTGCAGGACGACCGAGGCGCCGGGTACGGGTAGTCCACCCGTATCGGTGACGACTCCGGTAATCTGTACGCGGTTTTTAGGCTCCGCAGCCCGGAGTTCTGAGAACGACAGTGTCGTTGTCAGCATGCAGAGAAAAAACAGTGCGGTCCGTAATACCAACGCCGTTTTTCTATTGCGGGAATGGATATTTTCCATTGAAAAGGGTTAGAGAGAAATGTTTGGATAATAGATGTTTTTCCGGAAAAGAACGGGGCCCCGAAGGGCTCCGTTCCGATTTTACTACTGCTGGTTGGGACCGAACTTACAGATCGGGTGGATCGATGCGCCGCATTCATCCCACCATTCAGAGGTGGCATGTACATAACTTTCTTCTACATACTTTGTGGTGAAGTTTACGGTCTTGGTCACTATTGTACTATTTATGTAGTCCACAGTCGAAGATATCCATCTGTCGGACAAGTAATCACCCGAAGCGTCCCAAACATCATACCTACCGTCAATTAATCCATCTTCATCCGAATGTAAGAATACGATGTAGGACTGATCGCTCGTATATTCCTTGTAAAGATTGCGGATAATGTTCCAGTTTGTTTTAGCTGCGTTGATGTTATCCTCTTCTACGAATGTTTCTGAGGCGATGGTCGCATTACCGTCTCCAGATTCCTTTATTTCAAGTGTGATTTCGAACGGAATGCCGGTGATTGTGGCTGTTGCAGGATAACCTCCTTCTTCGGGATTATCCAAGGAGTATGTCTTGGTCTGGAATTTTACTCCTGTCATGTATTCGGCAAGTTCGATCAACTCATCGATGGCCGGTACATACCAATCCACACCGTCTCTATCAGACAGCTGCTGCGTCCAACCGGCAACTTCGCAAGTGGTCATCCAGTCTTCGCCAGCAATTTCCTGCATTTTCGCAAGGTTTGCTTTTCCGTTGTTGCGAGAGTTAGGAAGATTGTTGCTATTGAATCCGGTCGTATAAGTTTGTTTATTGTTGGTATTGTAAACGGTCAGACTGAAGGCCTTGCCGTTCATTCCGCTTTCGTCTACTTGATAGATGATACCTACGGTTTTGTCGTTGACGATGTACGGATCACCCACCTTGTAGGCAACCTGCTGTTTTACGGTGAACTGTTTTTCCAGATCGCCCGCCTTGACCATGTAGGTGTGTTCGCGCAGACCGGCATCGAGCGGCGTGGCCGAGATCGTGATCGTATTATTCTCCTTGTCGACCGCGATGGTGAAGTCCTCCATTGCCGTAGCGTCGACTACCTCCCAGTCGGTCTGGTTCGTCAGCACCGCGATGGTTTGTGCCGTACCTTTCGAGTCGATCTGGATCGACTCGGGATTGAGCAGCAGCGTAGCCTCCGTACCCAACTGGGTCACCGTCAGGGTGGCCGAAGTCTCGTTGCCATTGCCTCCGCAGGAGAGTTTTATCTCAGCGGAGCGCGTCTTTTCCGTCTTCCCGTTCACTTTCACGGAGATAGCCGTTGCCGAGGCATCATAGTTTACAGTCAGCCAGTCTGCTTCAGTTTCGGTCTCCAGATCCTTTGTCGTGATATCCATGGTCGAGAACGAGCACTCGGCCACTACGTATTTCGTATCGTTCTCTTCGCCGTTGTTGAATACAACGCTGTTCATGTTGAGCGAAATCGAAGCCTGCGGAGCCGCTGTCTGAATTACTTTCACGTCGGCAGCAGCCACATCGGAACCTCCATCAGCTGCATAGAACATCAGCGTAGCTTCACGGTCCGAAAGTCCCGTCCATTCGCTGAACTCCAGCGAGAAGTTGCGGACATTGCTCGTGCTGTTTTCGTCGGTCGTTTCGGTGAGCGTTACCCACGACGGAGTCGATGTCCAGTCGTATGCGAACTTGACATTGCCGGCAACCGAGAAGGTCAGCGGTTTGCTCTGGTCGTAGGTTGCTACCAGACCCTCTTCGGGAGCGTTGATGATGATCGTCGGGGTGTCGGCCATCTGCATGATGCCGAGGCGCTTCTTCAGAACCGTGTTCTTCGTGCCTTCTCCGCAAACAATCTCCAGGAATGCCGTACGCGAATTTTGGGTATTCTCGTTGAAGGTGCACGAAAGGGTCAGGATCGTGATCGTTCCCTCTTCCGTTTCCTCCTCGCTTACTTCGTAGGTGATCCAGTCACAGCCTTCGATAGCTGCGCGGGTTCCCGCCTCCAGCGACTGCGTGGTGGGATTTTCCTGATTCTCCGAATAGATGACTGACAGCTTGTTGTTCGTAGCAAGACGGATCTCCTTCAGCGTTGCACCTCCATCCGGATCGTTCTCCACCGTCACAATCGGGTTGTCGGTGTTGAGTTCGCTGTCCTGGAAGATCATGTAGGTATCCGCATTGGCCTCCTGCGTGACGGTGATCGTCTGCGAGGCCTTGGCCGAGCCCTCACCGGCCGAAATCACGATCTGAGCCGTGTAGGCTACGTTGTCGTAGTTGATTTTCGGCGTGATGGTCAACACGTTGCTGCCCTCCTCGCGGGTTACTTCACATACCTGGCTGTCTCCCGTTACCTCGAACGTCCAGTCTTGGCTGGCATCCACGGTAATGGTTTTGGCCTCCTTGTCGAAAGCCTTGAACGTAATCATGCTTTGTCCCACATTCACGGTTGCGGGCGTTTCCGCATCATCTTTCGAGCATGAGCCCAATCCGGTGAGCAGAGCCAGTGTCAGGATCAGACTCCACCCGTGTAAAAATTTTTTCATAAGTGTGAATTGTTGGTGATTAAAAGGGTTGTTGTTCGTATTTTTCTTTTTTGGATCAGAGGATGATAGACAGGCTGACGTTGAAACCCGTATGTTCGGGAACATAGCGGCAAATACCTCCCGAGCAAACCTCTCCGGCGCGGTAGCGACCATAGGAGACGGCCGCTCGCAGAAATTTGTGGGCATAACTTACACCTGCGTCGAAATAGTGAATATTGTCACCGTAACTTTGATAGTTGCACATGTCGCTGACATAGATCATCCAGCGCGGAGCCAGACCCAGTTCGACAAGCCCCATGAGCCAGCGCTGGTCGTCGCGCGAATCGCTCCAGGCATGCTGTACCTCGGCCCGCAACGACGTTTTCGGCGTGATCTGCCACAGAACGTCTCCCACAACGATCTCCGTATTCATCTGCATGTCTCCGAAACCGAAGCGGCTGAATTCATTCTGCCGCTGGTAGGCGAAGACCAGAATCGTTTTCCAGTCGGGGCCCCACTTCTTTTCGAGTTCGAGACTGGTTTCGGCAAACGACAGATCGCCGCCCATCCCCATGAACTTGTAGTGGTTTCCGGACCGTTCCATGTCCTTGTACATGGAGGCGTTGATGGCGAAGCGCAACGGTCGCCGCGGATGACCGCCCACGGGAATCTCTCCAAAAAGGTCGATTTGGCCGCCGGTTTCACCGCCGTACCCAAGCACCTCGTGGGGGAACAGCGAGCAGAGCGCGTACTTGTGTTGTTTGGTAAGGGCGGGAATGTAGTTCAGGTCGACGCTTTGACCCGAGGTGTCGTCCTGATGCCAGGACATGTTCTCGATCGAACGCCAGACGGCCGACATGCCGAATCCCGGAAGGTCAAATCCGGCATTGAGCAGCAGAGCCTGTCCCTCTCCCTTGTCGATCGCGTAGCGGGGATCAATCCGCATGCTTTCGCCCTTGTGGACATACTCTCCGCCGATCGAAAAGGCCCCTTTCGAGAAGTCGAGACGACCGCTGTAGGCATTCACGACAGCAGGGTAGTCGGGACGGTTGTCCGAGACATCGTCGCGCAACACCCACGATCCGCCCAGCAACAACAGGGCGTCGCTCTGCGGAGCGGCGAGTTCGAGGAGCGACAGTTCGGCGTCGGCACCGTAGACCCACGCATCGGCGAACTCCATGAACCGACGCGGTTTGCCGACCACAAACTTGGTCGAAAGCCAGCTGGCGGGACGCCAGTGGAGATTTCCGCCCAGCAGCGAGGTGTTGATACCCATCTCTCGCTCCTCATAGGCACGAAAGATCAGGCCGCTGCCAAACTGCTCGACGTAGGTGCCCAGCGTCACCTCCCATTGGGAGTTGGACCAGGCGGCAAATCCGCCACGGAGACCGTTTCCTTCAAGCAGGGGGTCGTAACCGATCATCGGTTTCTCGAAAATGTCGTACTGAAGACCGAAACGGAATCCCTTGATGGCATACCCCAGGTTGATGTAGGTATTGGTGCCGTAGGTCTGATCCAGTTCATCGATACCCAGTGCGGAATCCTTCATGTAGATTCCCCACGAGGATTCGATGCTTCCGCTCAATTTGCCCCAGTCCCGTTTGGGCTTCTCCGCTGTTGTCTGTTGTGCGGCAACCGGAAGGGTCGCACACAACAGCAACAGAGAGGCAGTGATGTTTCTTGCTTGCATGGTTTCCCGGGCCGACTAGTAACCTTTGATCTCTCCGACCTTGGCGAACTGTACGTTTTCGCTCAGCCCGTCAACATCGTCGGTTACGAAGGCGATCACCTCGCAGTTGTTGACATTCATGACCTTCGTCGTGTTCAGATCGAACGTCGTCGAGTAGGTGGTCGGGGTGCCTTTGGTGAAGGTCTTAGCCTCTCCGGTCACATTCGGGGCATAGGCCCGCAGGATGCGATACATCTCGATAGTGCCCATGTTCGTCTGGTTGGCTTCGATGCCGTTTTCCACCAGCACGACTACGATCTTGCCCGAGAAGTCCTTCTTTGAACCGATAGTGACCTTGACCGGGATATTGGTTCCCTCGAGTGAACTTTCCAGCGCAATGGCCACCTCTTTCGGGCCGTTGATGGCTTGGGAGCGCAGCCCGTCCACCTTCAGCAGATCCTCGTTTTCTTCGTTTTTGCTGTGGTTGAGATAGAGTTTCGGTGCCACCGAGTAGTCGACGCCCACAAAATCACAGAACGAATCGGCAAACTTGCGCGTCGCCTGGCTGTAATAGTTCCGATAGATAGGACAACCCGAGTTGTGAATGCTGTAGGGAACCACCAGCTGCTGGGCATCCTTACGCAACTCCTCGATCAGACAAATGACGGTCGGGCAGTACTGGCAGCCGGTCTTCGTGATATCCTCGAGCAGCACCCGGTACGTGAACGTATAACTCGAGCTGGCCGAGATCTGCACGCGGTTCTCCACGTCGATACCATTGAATTTGGCGGAGACAGTGACCGGAACCAGCGAACCCTTGGTGGTGCTGAAGCGGTTCCCCTCGAGTTTTTCGCCATCGACGTAGAATTCGCCCTGGGCCGTGACATCGTAGCCTTCACCGGTCTTGAGCGTGAGCACAGCGAAATCGCCGCCATCGGAGTAGATAGCGGTTTTCGAAGCCTGGAGCGTGATGCCTTCGGCACTTTCGCCCGATACGGCCGTGATGGTTATTGTGTTGGAAGTGACCCCGTCATAAACGGCTTTGAGCGTATAGCTGCCCGGGGTGGTAGTGGTGAATTCGGAGGTGGCAAGCGGCTGATCGTTGGCGAAGAGCTCCGCTTTGGCCGTAACATCCTCCGTGTTGTTATAAAGAACCGTAAGAACGGTTTTGTCCTCGCCGTCTGACAGAATGGACAGTTTGCTGGTTGACAATGCCAGAGTCGTAGAGGTCGGGGGATTCTGTTCCTTTCCGTCACCGGACGAACACCCCCCCCCGATCATATTCAGCACAACTAAAGCACTGGACAGCAAAGGGTTAAATAATTTTTTCATGTTGATTTTGAATGATGATTTGTGGATTTTCTATCAATTGAATCGGTAAATAAAGACAAACTTCCCGAACTATACAAGCCGATCCTGCGTAATTATGTCTGAGTAGAAAAAACGTCTGAACACTCTTTTCAAGTATGCAGATATGCAGAATTTCTTAGAAACATAACAGCGCACGGGTGTTATAATACCTGTCCTTGGGACCTGAAAGAACGTTGATACGCCAGGCTTCCGGGTCATTTGGGGAAACCTCTTTGGAGTTGAACGATAAGGCGTGCACAGCGGCGCTACTCATGGGCGACGACGTCCAGAAGACATTGGTTTGGGCCATGTAATAATCGAATTTACATTCCGCAGACACCTTTTCCATGGCCTTATTCAGACTGGCAACGACGTCGACATCGTCCTTGTATGTCCGATAGAATGTATCCACGTATTCAATTCCATCCAGGATGAATGGGGAGAGATCCGGGCTATCCACAGCCATGTCGTATCCGCCGAGTCCGCGGATCACATCGAACCATTGCCCGATGGCGGGAAGGTACCACTCTGTGGCATGGATACCCGAAACGGGACCTCCGGCCAGCGTGGCAAAATTTTGGATCTCGCAGAAGAGCGGATAGAGATTCTCGAGTTCATCGGCACGTTGTGTAAGGATCTGTGTCGTGTAGTAATATCCGTCGATGGCGGCATCGGCCAGTTTGACATTCGTGGCATGGTCGCTGTTCAGATCGGGAATGGGCTTCAGACCGATTGAGCTTTCGTCGCGATCACCCGTACCGCCATAAGTGCACCATTTCGACGAATTTTCGGTTCTCGGGATGAGCATCTGGCACGAAATGACCTGTCCGTGCACCTTCCCGCCAAGGGCCTCTTTCTCGGCCTCACTGATGCGGCTCGGGTCAATCTGATAAACGATCCCGACAACCGGAGCGGCGGCTACCGTAGCGGCCTCCGTATCCTTCGACAACAGATGACCGTCGGCCAGGAAGAAATCACCGACCTGCAACGTGTGCTGTTTTTCGGTGTCCCCGTCTCCGACGGCTTGCAGGGTCAGATTCCCGGCTTCGCAGTCTGCCGCGGCAAATGTCCACGTTTCGCCATCGCCGTAGCTGCCCTTGATTTCGCTGTCCGAATCCGGATTTACCTGATAGAGATAGACTTCGTTGTCGAGGTTGCTCGGCGTGAAACCGTCGAACACGATATTCGACGCAGGTACCGTATAGTCGGGAATCGACGGTGTGTTGGTGAACTTGTAGACGGTTTGCGGAAAGGTAATGCCGACCAGTGCCGTGCGGGGCGTGAACTGCAGAACAAGCGTTGCAGACTCATCCGTAGCGGTAGTCTTGCCGGTGGCCGTCATCAGGGATGCGGCGGCGAATTTCTCCGGTGTGCTCTGGTCGGCAGCGGGAATCCATTCCGAGATCATCTCGGCAAAGAATGTCTCATCGTTCTCGGCATCCGCATGGATGGCTCCGCCGGGCTGCTCCTGCCAGGGGTAGCAGGCGAAATAGCGGTTTCCTTCGGTGTGTTCCAACTCCTCGGAGGCGCTCCAGGTTCCGTCGCCGCCGAGAGTCAGTTTCACGGCCGTGACTTCCGGGTTATCGCTGCCGAGGATATATAATCCGATGGCATCACCCTCGCTGATTACGACAGGGATATCCTCCCCGCCGATGGCGGCATAGCTACCCGATGTCACCTGAACCGTCAGCGGAAGGGCGGGGGCGGTCTCCGGAGGAGTTATCGAACCCGAAGGGTCTTTCGACTCTCCCTTGCTGCAGGAGAATGCAAGGGCAGCAATGCCGCAAAACATGAAGAGATGTTTCATAAGCGTGTTTCTACTGCTGTGAAGGTTTTAAAGGTTGGCAGGTTGGGGGTGTCTGGTTGGTCGGGTGACGAAGATGTTAGGGTGGTATCTTCCGCTGTGCCGGATCGAAACTGCGAGGCATACCTTGTTCAGCAATTCCCGGCGCCACGCAACTGGCATCTCGATTCGGACGATAAGGATATCTTTTCCCATTCAGCTCATAAAAAAGTCGCCTGCAGCCGGGGAATCCACCGGTTTTGCAAGCGACATTTTTCTCTTTTTAACCAATGGATTCCCGGATTACTCCCGAATAATAAAGGAAATAATCGACCCGGCAATAATAATGGCGAAATTCGCAGTGGCGGTTGGCCGAACGAACTCCGTAGAATATCTTGCCTGTAGATTATAACCCATCTTATTCATTCTGTTGCGAGATCCATTTGTTAAAACTCAGAGGATTTACCAACTCCTCTCTTACTTTTCGTCCGCAAATATAGTAATTTTTGGAGACATTGATTCGGAAAATCGCCTTTTTTCTCACTTTATGGGCATTTTTTTACAGAAGGAGGGGTGTAGCCGCAAAGGACTCCCGTGTCGCGACGGGTTTCCGCATCCGCTCTTTGTTACCGGAAATCTCCGGCCGCAGCTCATCGTCCGGAAGGCATCCGAAAGTGTTGATTGTGAAGTTGTTCTGGCCGTTCATCAGCCGGATGCGGATGGCTGTGGTTCTCCGGGGAAACGGACGTGCGGATCGGGATTCAGAGACGTATCCATATCGGTATCGTCGTTTTAGATTCGTGTAGCGGCAGTCCGCACTCAATCCTCCCTTAAAGAGATGGAATGCGGCTGAATCCCGTCTGTTTCCGCGCAATAATCATTCGCAGCCCGCGGGTGCGATTCAGAAATAGAACTCCGAATCGAGCGGATAGGCCTCCGTATCGTTGTAGCCGATCCGCTCTTCGCGGGCCAGCCATCCGATGGCCAGCAGCAGCTCGGCGGTCGAAAGTCCGGTCCGCAATTCCAGTTCCGTGATTGTACTGCGCCCCGAATGCCGGAGCTCCGCATAGATCCGTCGGGCATTTTCCGCAATCGATTGGTTGCATTTCTCCATGATTCAGCGATATTGAGGATTGTATTGTCGGTATAACAGACGGATGATGCCGTCGGCAAGCCCCTGACGCGGCACACATACCGTCGGAATACGGCAGATACGCGTCACGTCGGTGAAGATCCCAAGGGCCGGAACGATCACCTCGGCCCGGCTCTGGTTCAG
>CALUJN010000072.1 GCA_944320985.1 uncultured Alistipes sp.
AGACGGGAGACAAAAAAGAAGTCCCCGCTATCTCGACCGCTTCGCTTCCTGACGTGATCTTCATGATCCTCTTCTTCTTCATGGTCTCCACGACCATGCGTGATCAGGAACTGCTCGTAAGATACAAGCTTCCGGAGGCAACCGAAGTACAGAAGCTCGAGAAAAAATCCCTCGTCAGCTTCATCCACATCGGTCCCCCGTCGATGACGATGCAGGCCAAGTTCGGTACCGCACCGCGCATCCAGTTGAATGATTCCTACAAATCGACCCGTGATATCCTGGACTTCGTCGCTGCAGAACGCGACAAGCTCAGCGAAGCCGATCGTGCCTCGATGACCATCTGCCTCAAAGCCGACCAGGCTACGAAGATGGGTATCGTGACCGACGTCAAGCAGGAGCTTCGTCGTGCCAACGCGCTGAAGATCTCCTATGCGGCATCCAAGTCGCTGGGATATCAGTTCCAGTAACGGTCTGAAACGATCCGAGAAAGCCGACCTTCCGCAGCATGCGGGAGGTCGGCTTTTCATGTTATGGTGGTGAAGAGCTTTTTGCGGAGAGGCGCAAGGGGGGGGGCAGGAACAGAAAAGGAGAAGAAGGGAGACCCAGACAGAAGAACAGAAGAAGAGAAGGCAGGCCTGGAAAAGAACGGACAGAGCAAGAGGAGGATAAAACAGGACGGGAGGAGAGTCAGATAAGACAGAATGGAACGAGGATAAGGACAAGGACGGACCTGGATCTGGGCAGGAGAGGCGGAACAAGCAAGGAGGGACCCGAGACTGGGCAGCGATAGGCAGAACAAGCGAGGAGGAACCCGAGACTGGGCAGGGACAGGCTGGACAGGCAAGGAGGGAACCGAGACTGGGTAGCGATAGGCAGAACAGGCGAGGAGGAACCCGAAACTAGGCAGGGACAGGCAGAACAGGCAAGGAGGAACCCGGGATTGGACAGGGAGAGGCGGAAGCAAGTAGGAGCGGTGCCGAAAGAGGATCGGAAGAGGGTTGGAAAGAGAGTTGGAAGAGGAAGAGGCAGAAACAGGCCCGAGACGGGCCCGAAACAAAGCAAAAGGAATCGAGAAGGAGGAAGATGGAAAGGGGTAGAAAAGAGAGGGAAAAACGGAACCCACGGAATCCGCGGGAGAGCCTCCGATAGTTCCTGAAGGCAAGGGCTGAAACGAGCGGGAATGTCAGAAAAGGCCGGACAATCCACGAAAAAACCGGAGAAAGAAGCGCGGAGATATAACAGAAGGGATCAGAAGGGGAACTCCAACTGATCGATCTCGTGATTAAAGGTCACGCGATGGTGAGGCGTCAATCCATATTCGCGAATGGCCAGACGATGTTCCCGCGTCGGATACCCCTTGTTCTTCAACCACCCGTATTGCGGAAACTCTTCCGCCAAATGCCGCATGTATTCATCCCGATGGGTCTTGGCCAACACCGAAGCCGCCGCAATATCCGCATACTTCCCGTCCCCCTTGACAATGCATTGCCAGGGAATATCCAGGGTCGTCCGAAAACGATTGCCATCGATAGCCAGAAACTCCGGAGCTGGATCCAGACGCATCACGGCCTTCGACATCCCCTCGAACGAGGCATTCAGAATGTTGATCTCGTCGATCCGTGCCGCAGAAATCGCCTCTACGGCCCATGCCACGGCCTCCCGCTCGATGATGACTCGGAGTTTGTCCCGGTTGCGCTCGGTCATCTGCTTCGAATCATTGAGCAAAGGATCGTGAAAGTCCGGAGGAAGAATTACCGCAGCGGCAAAAACCGGCCCGGCAAGACATCCCCGCCCGGCCTCGTCACATCCGGCTTCCAGCTTTGCATATTGATATTGATTCTCCAGCATGTTTTCTTCCGACAATCGTCAAGATCCGCCCGACACGAATGCCTCAACGAATCGAACAAAGTTACGCAATATTCCGCTTTTTTCGCTAATTTTACCTCCGAAAAAGAGGTCGACATGAAGTTCAACATCGCACGGCAACCGCTTGTTCCAGCCTTTCTGACTCTCGTGGCCATAGCCGCTCTCGCGATGTGGAGAGCCGGAGCAGGCGCCATGTCACTGCCGGAGCAGGCCGCAATCCCGACCCACGGCATCCTCGCCATCGACTCCCCCGAGGTACTGCTCGGACGCTTCCAGAGCGCATACCCCGGATGGTCCAAATGGATCGGAGCCTTTCTGATCCTGTTCGCCGGGACGAGTCTCGGTCGACTCTCCCTGAGATACAACCTCTATTCGGTCGGGACATGCCTGGCAATCCCGCTCTACGGCATCTTCATCACTGGACTTGCCTCAAGCAGCCTCTTCCTGGCTCCGATCACGGCCGCAACCCTGCTGACACTCTGTGTGAAAAACTTCGCACGGGCCTTCTGCAACGGGTATGCTTTTGATGCGCTATTCCGGGCCTCGTTCTACCTCGGAATCCTTCCGCTCGTCACTCCCGCCTCGCTGCCACTCATACTGATACTCCCGCTGGCCATCGTGCTCTTTCATCGCACATTCCGCGAAGTCGTTGTTGCGCTTGCAGGGCTCCTCCTGCCGATTCTGACCTTCTGCTACGTCAACTGGGGTGCCGGAGGCGATTTTTCCGCTCCGCTCGCACTCGCGGCAGAGGCTTTTACCAACGGATCGCCTTTCGGGGCAGTATGCACCATTCCGCAGCCGAATCTCGTCATACTCGCGGGAACCATCCTCATCGATCTGACAGCCATCATCTACTTTCTCACAGACAGTTACGCCGCAGGAAACAAACCCCGTGCTATCTTCATCTTCCTGATCGGATTGTCTCTTCTGCTCGTTCCCTCACTGCTCAACCCCGTCGCAAAACCGGATACGACAGTTCTTCTGGCCATTCCTTCCGCCCTGACCGTTCCGTTCCTTCTCGTACGGGTTCACCATCTTCCAGCTCTGCTTCTCTATCTGCTGTTATTGGCAGGAAGTGTAGCCGTTACCATCTTGCAATAATATATTTAGTCCAAATCATGGCACAAACGGGTTTATTTTACGCCTTGTGTCCAAATATGCTATTCAATATAGTAGATTAGAAAGTTTTAATTGTATATTTGAGTTCGAACAAAAGTGACGCAACGCTTTGTTTCAAAAAACTTAAATTACAATTAACATGAAGAATTCAATGAATTCATCGGTCCAACAACCGATGATCGTGAAGTACGTAGAGCCACTTCACAACGGAATCCAAACCCAGGTTCTATCCCGCTATGCCATCGGTTACATCCTCCGCGGTACGAAAAACCTCTATGACGGCGACAAACGGCAAACCATCTCCCGCGGAGACGTCTTCTACCTGGGAATCGGGCACCACTACATCGAGAACAGCCCCGACGGCAACCTGCCCTTCGAACAGGTGATCTTCTACTATACGCCCGAAGATCTCCAACGCATCCTGATGCATCTGAATATCACCTACGGCCTGAACATCTCGAACGAACACTCGTGCGAAAACTGCCGGAACCGCAACCAGATCTTCATGCCCGCATGGAATTCGCTGCGCAACTTTTTCGCAAATACGAACAACTACCTGCGCGACGAAGAGTTCCGGCATGACGAAACGGCCGAGAACATCAAGATGACCGAACTGATCTACCTGATCGCCTCCCACGAAGACTGCTGCCTGAAGAGCAAACTTCTGAACAATGTCGATAGCGCCAAGGAGAACTTCGAACAGGTCGTCTACGACCACATCTTCAAGGATATCTCGATCGAAGAGCTGGCAAAACTTACCAACCGCTCGCTGACCTCGTTCAAGAAGGAGTTCCGACGTCATTTCGAAATGCCGCCGCACAAGTGGTACATCCGGCAGCGGCTGATGCATGCCCGGCTGCTATTGATCTCCACCTCAAAATCGATCTCCGAGATCGGCAATGAATGCACCTTTCCCAACACGTCGCACTTTATCAAACTCTTCAAGAAGGAGTATCAAATGACTCCGGCCAACTATCGCCACAAGCACTTTACGACCAAATCGCCTGAAGTCCGCGAAGCCAAAGAGGTGGCGGCAAAGGTTCCTGAAAGGGAGGAAATCCGCCAGGCCCTTTAATCAAAAGATTATAAAATGACGCATAATTAAAAAATTTTAATTACAGATTGTAAAATATTTTTGCCTCGACAAGAAAAAATGTTACAAAAGATTTGGATTTTCATAAAATTCAGATTACTTTTGTGTATCAAACGTGGGGTTCTCCCACACTCATTAACCTAACTAACCTAACCAGAGTGACCCGTTACAATCCGTAACGGGTCATTTCTTTTAAACAGGCCGGAGAAGGCAAGGAGCGAGAAATACGGGGAGTGGCAAGACAAAACCCTTTCCGGAGAGATCACTCCCCGGAAAAGGCCGGAGAAGATTTCACGGCAAGCAGGTGAAACCTGCTCTCGATAGAAAACAGAACAGAGCCCTGCGATAAACTGGTCCCCAAATGAAACCGACCCGGGAAAACCGGAAGGGTCGAGTTCTGAAAAAACGGGAACCGATCCAACGATAAGACGAAGATCGATTCCCGATGAGAGCAGACAGAACCCGAAGTGGAACATAATGCAGGGTTCCGGAATAAAACAGCGGACAAAACGGATCGATTCCAAAATCAGAGGTATCGACCGCCCAGGCGGCGAGCCTCCATCAAGAGGAAAGGTTCGATTTCCAGATTCTGCAACCGGGCGTCCTGACTCCGACAAGACAAAATCCGATCGAAAAGGTGGTAGAATCGGATCCGGAGGAATCGTGCCGGGAGTGACTCCTCGCCGTGGTCGTACTCCTCGCCGCAAAGTGCCGCAAGGGCGGCATCCTGCAGACTCCGAAAAGCCGCGGCCGGGGATCCGAGGAAGAGGTAGAGATCGGCCAGCCGCTCGAGAGCCACGCTCCGGGAAAAGGCCTGCAGATCGGAAGAGCTGCCAGAGCGCGATTGCAGGGGCCGGGATTCAAAGATCACCCTGCAGCCGGCATGATCCGCCCGGGAGGTCATCTCCGCAACGATTGCGCGCCGCAGATCGGAAGCCAGAAAAAGACGTTCCCCGTGCAGGCTGGCTGCCAGTCGGTAATTCCGACAGGAAGATGGTAGATTTTCCATAGAGACAAAATTTCAAAAAAACGAACATCCGGATTTTTCCGGGCAGAAACCGACAGCCGGGAAGAAGACAATCCCCGAACACGGTCGGTAAAGACCGGAAAAGCCAGCTAAATCTCTATGAAAACGACTTGAAATGAATCACATGACTCGAAAAGAGAAAAGACGTCCGAAAGCGTTTCACCGCTGCAATGCAACGACGCAAAGATAACACAAAAAAGAGTTCGGACCAAACAACAGCCCGAAGATTGTCCGCGATTCGCCGCCGAACCCGAAATATGCATTGGGAATTGTCAATTATTTTTTCTATTTTTGCAACAATAGGAAAATAATGAACTTAAATGCCGAAGTTTCATGACAAGGTAGATGTACTCAAAAAACCCGGATGGCTGAAGATCCGACTCCGACAAACCCCCGAATGGGCCGAAGTGCACGACATCGTTGAAAAACACGGACTGCACACCATTTGCAGCAGCGGCCGATGTCCCAATCAGGCCGAGTGCTGGAGCCGGAGAACCGCAACCTTCATGATTCTGGGTGACATCTGTACCCGCGGCTGTCGCTTCTGCGCCACCAAAACGGGACGTCCCGAGGCCCCCGATGCCAACGAACCCCGTCAGGTCGCCGAAAGCGTCGCCCTGATGAAACTCAGGTATGTCGTCGTCACTTCCGTGACCCGCGACGACCTTCCCGACGGCGGTGCCGCCCATTGGGCCGCTACCGTGGAGGCTATCCGGTCGCAGAACCCCGACGCCGTAATTGAGCTCCTTATTCCCGATCTCGACGCTCGACCCGACCTGCTGGATACGGTCATCGCGTCGAAGCCCGATATCATCGGGCACAACATCGAAACCGTCGAGCGACTGACCCCGCTGGTCCGGTCCCGGGCCAGGTACCGGACGAGTCTGGAGACCCTCGGCTACCTCAGCAGCCAGGGCGTCGTGACGAAAAGCGGACTGATGGTCGGACTCGGCGAGGATGATGGTGAAGTTTTACAGACCCTGCACGATCTGCGTGAAGCGGGCGTCAGGATCGTAACGCTTGGTCAGTACCTTCGGCCGACTCTGGAGCACTACCCCGTTGCGGCGTATATCACTCCCGAAAAATTCGAATGGTACAGACTTCAAGCGCTGGAAATGGGTTTCAGCTATTGTGCGAGTGCGCCTTTGGTCCGCTCGTCGTACATGGCCGAAGAAGCCCTGCGTAGCGTAAAAGGTTTGTAGCAATGAAAGCCCTCTGCCGGGATCTCGGAACCATGGAGTATGCCGCCTGCTGGAAATTGCAGCAGGAGCTTTTCGACGCCCTTCTGGCCCGAAAACGATCCGGAGCCACGGCAGGATCCGGAACCCGAAAGGCTGATTGCGCAACACCGGCCGACGAAGGAGCGAAATCCGGCCGGGAGAGGCTCTTGGCCGGAGAAACGAACTCCGACAAGGAGGATGAGGCGGTTGTCGGCCAGGTGCTGCTCGTGGAGCACCCTCCGGTCTACACCCTCGGAAAGAGCGGGCACGCCGAGAACCTGCTCGTCAGCCGCGAAGCCCTGGAGGCTGTCGGGGCGCAGTTCTTTCACATCGACCGCGGCGGTGACATCACCTTCCACGGACCCGGGCAGCTGGTCTGCTATCCGATTCTGGATCTCGAACGGATCGGTATCGGACTGAGGGAGTACATCGACGCCCTCGAAGAGGCCGTCATCCGCACCGTGGCCTGTTACGGCATCGCGGCAGGACGCATCCACGGGGCTTCGGGAGTCTGGATCGAGCCCGAAAGCCGCCGCCCGCGCAAGATCTGTGCAATAGGTGTCCGTTCGTCGCGTTATGTCACCATGCACGGATTCGCCCTGAACGTTTCGACCGACCTCGGGTGGTTCTCGCGCATCAACCCCTGCGGATTCACCGACCGAGGGGTCGCATCGATCGCCTCCGAAACCGGGACGACACCCGACATGGAGGAGGTCAAGGCGCTGGTTGTAAAACTTTTAAGTGAGGAATTAAATGTTGAAATATATAAATAACAACTCGTATGCCTATCGAAAAACGCTGGGTAGTGAAGCCTCAGGGCGACCCCGCGACGGTAGCCATGTTGGCTGCCGCTCTGCGGATTTCGCCCGTCCTGGCCAATCTGCTCGTACAAAGAGGCATAGACACGGTAGAGAAGGCGGACAAGTTCTTTAGACCCAACCTCGCCGATCTGCACGATCCCTTCCTGATGAAGGATATGGACCGTGCGGTCGAGCGAGTCGAACGGGCCGTCGCCAACCACGAGAAGATCATGGTCTACGGCGACTACGACGTCGACGGCTGTACGGCCGTTGCGCTGGTCTACAAGTTCCTCCGACAGATCGGGCACAAAAACCTGATGTTCTACATCCCGG
>CALUJN010000073.1 GCA_944320985.1 uncultured Alistipes sp.
GTCCTGTCGCCCGCTTACCGATTCCTTGAGGCCTCCACACCGTTGTACAGCCCGGCTTTGGTGACGATCCGCACACAGGTCCCCCAGTCGTTGCGGCTCCATACCATGCTGGCCGGTCGTGGCAGCAAGGGGGGCCTTTATCCCGTCGGCGGGACCTATGCGAACGGAGCCGTGACGGCCGTCACCCGAACAACGGGCGATCTGCTTGTCGTGGCCGATACGCTGCCGCCGACCGTTCGTCCGCTCTTCTCCGAGGGGGCGAATCTTGCGGCCGCCGAGTCGTTGCGCTTCCGTGTTTCGGACAACTTTTCGGGGATTGCCTCCTGGACGCTGCACATCGACGGCGAGTGGGTCCCCTGCGATCGGTTCCCCATGAAGGGTACGCTGGACCACCGCTTCGACCGGCCCGCTTCGCGACGCAACCATACCTATGACCTTGTCGTGCGTGACGCCTGCGGAAATGCCGTACGTCGCACCGGGACCTTCCTCCGATAGGGCGGTGGTGCGGCTCTTCGGGGCTTCAGTCCGGATTTCTCGGAGCGGAGGCTGCAGGTGTCGTCTCACGAGTCCGGGCTTCCGGGCCTCCCGGCATATATGAAAAAAGCCTCTCCGGAACCCCGGAGAGGCTTTTTTCTGTTGTTGCAGGGCGCTTATTTGCCCATGTAGCTCTTGATGTAGTGGTGATGCGAACCCCAGCGCTCGAATGCCGCACGGTCCAGCTCCTCCTGAGCCGAAGGGTGGGCGATCGAGATCAGCAGCCGGGCACGCTCCTGCATCGACTTGCCGTAGAGGTCGACGGCACCGAACTCCGTGACGACCCAGTGTACGTGGAAGCGCGTCGTTACGACACCCGCACCGTCCAGCAGCGTCGGGCAGATCTTCGATACGCCCTTGTTCGTGATGGCCGGCATCGCAATGATCGCCTTGCCACCCTTCGAGAGCGAAGCTCCGTATACGAAGTCGATCTGACCGCCGGCTCCCGACCAGAACTTCGTACCCAGCGAGTCGGCGCAGACCTGTCCCGTGAGGTCGATCTGAAGGGCCGAGTTGATCGCTACGAAGTTGTCGTTCTGCGAGATGACGTACGGGTCGTTCGTGTAGCCCACGTCCATCATCAGTACGCCCGGGTTGTCGTCGATAAAGTCGTAGACGGCCTGCGAACCCATCAGGAAGGTCGAAACCATCTTGCCCGGATCGGTCTTCTTGGCTTCGCCGTTGATCACACCCTTCTGGACCAGCGGCAGTACGCCGTCGGCAAACATCTCCGTGTGGATACCCAGGTTCTTGTGACCACCCAGCTGGCTCAGCACGGCGTTCGGAATAGCGCCGATACCCATCTGCAACGTCGCTCCGTCCTCGATCAGGGCGGCGCAGTGCTTGCCGATAGCCGTCTCGACCTCGTTCGGCTCGGTGAATTTAGCCTCGATCAGCGGCGTGTCGTCCTCGACGAAGGTGTCGATCTTCGACATCGGGATCATGGCCTGGCCGAAGGCGCGCGGCACGTGCTTGTTCACCACGGCGATGACGTGGTCGGCACACTCCACGGCTGCCAGCGTGGCATCGACCGACGTGCCCAGCGATACGTATCCGTGCTTGTCCGGGGGGCAGACCTGGATCATCGCCACGTTGCACGGTACGGCTCCGCAACGGTAGAGTTTCTGGGTCTCGCTCAGGAAGACCGGAATGTAGTCGGCATCGCCGCTCTGCGTCACCTTGCGTACGTTGGCTCCCACGAAGAACGAGTCGAGCTGGAAGACACCCTGGAATTTCGGATCCGCATAGGGAGCCGGGCCCTCGGTGTGCAGGTGGTGGATGTGCACATCCTTCAACTCGCCGGCCTCGCCGCGGCGGCACATGGCCTTGATCAGACACTGGGGTGCCGAAGCTACCGAACTCAGGTGTACGTGATCGCCCGATTTGATGACCTTGACGGCCTCATCGGGAGTCGTGAAATGGACTGGGTGAGTCATTTCTGCCAAAAAATTCTAAATGGTTTGACATATCTGTTTCGTGTATTCTTCTCCATGAAGGAGTGCACGGCTTCGTTGCCGGAGTCGTGCATCTTCGGTTATTTGCGTTTTACCTCGACCTGTTCGTACCCTTCGACGATATCGCCGACCTTGATGTCGTTGTAGGATTCGATGTTCAGACCGCAGTCCTGGCCTACGCCGACCTCCTTGACGTCGTCCTTGAAGCGCTTGAGCGAACCCAGTTTGCCGGTGTAGATCACGATACCGTCGCGGATTACGCGGATCGGCGTCGTGCGCTGCAGCTTGCCCTCGCGGACGATACATCCGGCCACGGTGCCGACCTTCGAGATCCGGAAGATCTCCATCACCTCGGCCGAGGCGACGATCTCCTCCTTCATCACCGGTTCCAACATGCCTTCGATGGCATCCTTGATGTCGTTGATCGCATCGTAGATGATCGAGTAGAGGCGGATTTCGATCTCCTCCTTTTCGGCCAGCTTGCGGGCCGAGGCCGACGGACGCACCTGGAAGCCCACGATGATGGCATTCGAGGCGGCAGCCAACAGGACGTCCGATTCGGAGATCTGTCCCACGGCGGCGTGGATCACGTTCACCTGTACGGACTCCTTCGAGAGTTTGATCAGCGAGCCCGACATGGCCTCGACCGAACCGTCGACATCGCCCTTGACGATGATGTTCAGCTCCTTGAACGAGCCGATGGCGATGCGTCGTCCGATTTCGTCCAGCGTGACGTGCTTCTGGGTCATGATGCCCTGCATGCGCTGCAGCTGTTCGCGCTTGTTGGCGATTTCACGCGCCGAGCGGTCGTCGTCCATGACGTTGAACAGATCGCCGGCCTGCGGGGCTCCGTTCAGACCCAGCACCTGGACCGGAGTCGACGGTCCGGCCTCCTGGACCTTCTTGCCGTTTTCGTTGAACATCGCCTTGACGCGGCCCGTGTAGGTTCCCGAGAGCACCACGTCGCCCACGTGCAGCGTACCGTTCTGTACCAGCACCGTCGAGACATAGCCGCGACCCTTGTCGAGCGTCGACTCGATCACCGTTCCGACGGCCTTCTTGTTCGGATTGGCCTTCAGGTCGAGCATTTCGGCCTCCAGCAGCACCTTCTCGAGGAGCTTGTCCAGATTCAGGCCCTTCTTTGCCGAGATCTCCTGATCCTGGTATTTGCCGCCCCACGACTCCACGAGGTAGTTCATCTGCGAGAGCTGTTCCTTGATGTGGTCGGGGTTGGCCTGGGGTTTGTCGATCTTGTTGATGGCGAAGACCATCGGTACGCCGGCGGCCTGCGCGTGGTTGATGGCCTCGATTGTCTGGGGCATGACGTTGTCGTCCGCCGCCACGATGATGATCGCCACGTCCGTGACGGCCGCACCGCGGGCTCGCATGGCCGTGAAGGCCTCGTGTCCCGGCGTATCGAGGAAGGTGATCTTCTGTCCGTTGAGCTCGACGCTGTAGGCACCGATGTGCTGCGTGATACCGCCGGCCTCGCCTTCGATGACGTTCGTCTTGCGGATGTTGTCCAGCAGCGACGTCTTACCGTGGTCGACGTGTCCCATTACGGTCACGATCGGCGGACGCGGCACGAGATCCTCCTCCTTGTCCTCCTCGTCGGCAATGGCCTCCTGGATGTCGGCCGAGACGAACTCGATCTTGAAGCCGAACTCCTCGGCCACGACGACCAGTGCCTCGGCATCCAGCCGCTGGTTGATCGACACCATCAGTCCGAGGTTCATGCAGGCCGTGATGACCTCCGTGGGCTGTACGTTCATCATCGTCGCCAGCTCGCTTACGGTCACGAACTCCGTGACCTTGAGCGTCGAACGTTCCATCTCTTCGCGTTCGAACTCTTCGCTCATACGCTCGGCGACGGCTTCGCGTTTGTCACGACGGTATTTGGCGCTCTTGCTCTTGGCACCCTTGGCCGTCAGGCGTGCCAGGGTATCCTTGACTTGCTTCGAAACCTCCTCGTCGCTCACTTCCGGACGCAGAACCGGTTTCGGGGTATTCTTGTTCTTGTTGCGGCGTCCTTCTCCCGGACGGGGCTGATTCTGTCCTTGTCCGCCGCGGTTGTTCTGGCCGCCCTGGGCATTGCGGTTCTGGCCGCCTTGACCGCCCTGGCCTCCCTGACCGCCGCGGTTGCCTCCCTGGCCGCCGCCCTTCTGGGCCTTGTTGACATCCACCTTCTCTTTCTGAAGGCGTTTGCGCTTGTGCTTGCCGCCCGGCACGAAGCCCGACACGTCCATCGTGCCCAGCACCTGCGGTCCGGTGAGCGTCACCGTTGCCGGTCGGAAAATATTGTCCTTCGGCGCCTCGGGTTCCGGTTCCTTCGCGGGAGCAGCCGCTGCCGGAGCTGTCTGGAGCGGTTGTTCGGCTTTCGGTGCGACCGGTTGTGCCGATTGTACGCCTGCCTCCGCCGGCTGTGCTTTCGGCGTCTCGCTGTCCGGATGCTCCGCCTTCACCGTTTCGGGCTTTGCCGCCGGCTGAGGTTCAACGGCGGGAGCCGGTTGTGCGGGTGCGGCGGGTGCCGAGCCGGCCTCCGGAACTTTCGCCTCCGGGGCTTTTGTCTCCGGGACTTTCGTCTCCGGGGCCTTTGCCGTCTGCGGTGCTGCCTGCGGTGCCGACTGTTGCACCGTCTGCGCTCCGGACGCCGCCGGAGCCGCTTTCACGCTCTCCTGAGCGGCCGCTGCCGGAGCCGTGGTCCGCGGTTTGGGCGAAAGATCGATTTTACCCAAGAATTTCGGCTGTTGGATTTCGTCCTTTACGTTGATGACGTGGCTCTTGATAACGACCTCCTTCTCCTCTTCGCGCTCCTGTTTGCGGGCCTGTTCGAGGGTGATGGTGGTCTGCTTCTGCGAGATGCGTTCGCGAATCGAATCCCGTGCACTCACGGCGCTGCGGTTCGATCCGAATTCTTTTTCCAGAACTGCATAGGTCTCTGCGTCGACCAGCGTATTGGGCGACCCGTCACTCTTGATGCCCTTCTTCTGCAAGAAGTCCGTGATGGTATTCAGCCCGACCTTGAACTCCTTGGCTACCTGAATGAGTCTTAATTTTCTTTCATTACCCATATTGTCTCGTTCTCCTTTCTTCCTTGATGATTATTCGAATTCGGCCTTCAGAATCTCCACGACCTTTTGTGCCTGTTCCAACTCGAGGTCGGCACGTGCGGCGATCTCCTCCACGGGGAGTTCCAGCACGCTCTTGGCCGTGTCGCATCCGGCAGCCTTCAGGGCATCGATGATCCATCCGTCGATCTCGTCGGCGAACTCCGTCAGCGCCACATCCTCCTCTTCGACCTCGCGGTAGACGTCGATGTCGTATCCCGTGAGCATCTTCGACAGGCGGATGTTCAGACCTCCCTTGCCGATGGCCAGCGATACCTGGTCGGGTTTCAGGTAGACCGAAGCGGTCTTCTTCTCCTCGTCGATGGTGATCGACGAGATCTTGGCGGGGTTCAGCGCCCGCTGGATCATCAGCTGCGGGTTGGCCGTATAGTTCACCACGTCGATGTTCTCGTTACGCAGCTCCTTGACGATCGAGTAGATGCGCGAACCCTTCATGCCGACGCATGCTCCGACCGGATCGATGCGTTCGTCGTAGGACTCCACGGCGACCTTGGCGCGTTCGCCCGGGATACGGACGATCTTCTTGATGGTGATCAGACCGTCGAAGATCTCCGGGACCTCCTGTTCGAACAACCGTTCGAGGAACTGGTTGGCCGTACGCGAAAGGATGATGCGCGGCTGGTTGTTGTTCATCTCCACCGATTTGACGATGGCCTTGATCGTATCGCCCTTGCGGTAGAAGTCGTTGGGAATCTGTTCGGCCTTCGGAAGGATCAACTCGTTCTCCTCGTCGTCGAGGATCAGCACCTCCTTTTTCCAGACCTGGTAGACCTCTCCGGTGATGATCTCGCCGACCTTCTCCGAATACTTCTCATAGAGATTGGCCTTTTCGAGTTCGAGGATACGCGAGGCGAGGTTCTGACGCAGCGACAGCACCGTGCGGCGTCCGAACGACGAGAGCTTGATCTCGTCGGCGTATTCATCGCCGATTTCGTAGGTGGGGTCGATGGCCTTGACCTCCGAGACGGCGATCTGCATGTTGGGGTTCTCGACGGCATCGTCCTCGACCACCGTGCGGTTGCGCCAGATCTCCAGGTCGCCCTTTTCGGGGTTGATGATCACATCGAAATTCTCGTCCGTCTCGTACTGTTTCTGCAGGGCGTGGCGGAAAACGTCCTCCAGCACACCGATCATTGTCGACTTGTCGATGTTCTTCAGCTCCTTGAACTCGGCAAAGTTGCTGATAAGATTGAGATTGTCCATGGGTTGTTTATCTGTTTTTCGATTTTTGATTTTCCGTGTTTCTTACTTGAAATCGAGCCACTCTTTCGTATACTTGATTTCGCTGAAGGGGTAGGTGCGGCTCACCGTGACGAGCTGCTTGCGTTTCTTGCCCTCGACGGTCTGTTTCTCCTCGTAGGAGAGGGTGATTCCCTCCTGCGTCACCTCGTCGAGCCGGGCCAGGAGTTTGATGCCGCTCGTGAGCAGCACCTCGACCGAACTTCCCACGAGTTTGCGGTACTGACGCAGTGTGCGCAATTCGGAACCGATTCCTGCAGACATGACCGTCAGCGAAAAATCCTCCGTGTCGCGGTCCAATTCCGCTTCGATGGCGCGGCTCAGCTCGGCACAGGCGTCGATGCCCACCGACGTATCGCTGTCGATGATCAGTTCGACTTCGTTTGCCGCCGTGCAGGTGCAATTCACGACGAAAAGGTCCGTACCTTCGAGTTTCTCTTCGGCAATGGCCGTTATTTTCAGGGTGTCAATCATATTCAAGGTAAGTTCAACCACGAAATAAGGGGACATATAGTCCCCTTATCGCTGCGTTTTCGGTCTTTCGACACCGCAAATATAGTAAATATTTCCGATATACCAATATTTATTAAGGAAAAGCGAAGAAAAATCAGATTTCGGAACGGGATGCATAGGGCTTGATGACCCCGCGTTTCGATTCGCGGATGAATCGTACGAGGTAGTCGCGTTCGGGACTTTGCGGAATCTTTCGCTCGACCTCCTCGCATCCGGTCAGGTAGTTCAAGCCGCTTTGGAAGAGAATCCGGCAGGCATCGTGAATCTCACCGATCCGCTCGGGCGAGAAGCCGCGGCGCGAGAGTCCGATTTTGTTGATTCCGGCAAACCGCAGCGTGTCGTTGCGTACGATGACGTAGGGGGGCAGGTCCTGTCCCAGAAGCGATCCGCCCTGTACCATCGAGTGGGCGCCGATATGGGTCCACTGGTGGATGGCGGCGTGGCCTCCGATGACCACCCAGTCGCCGACATGTACCTCGCCGGCCAGCGACACGCGGTTGGCGATGACGCAATGGTCTCCGACCACGCAGTCGTGGGCCACATGGACGTAGGCCATCAGCAGGTTGTGCGAGCCGACACGGGTGGTTCCCGTCGAGGCGGTGCCGCGGCTGATGGTGACGTATTCACGGATGTCGTTGTAGTCTCCGATCTCGGCGGTCGTGACCTCGCCGTTGAATTTCAGATCCTGGGGCAGGCACGAAATGGAGGCTGCCGTATGGATCCGACAGCCTTTGCCGATGCGGGCTCCGTCGTGGATCACGGCGCCGGGGCCGATCCAGCAGTCGTCGCCGATGACGACATCACCGGCAATGTAGGCGAAGGGTTCTACCGTAACACGGGCCCCGATTTTGGCGTCGGGGTGGATGTAGGCCAGATTGCTTATCATATTATTTCTTGTTTTTTACGACCTGGGCCATCATGACGGCTTCGCAGGCGAGTTTCTCGCCGACGAATGCCTTGCCCTCGACCACGGCGACACCGCGACGGATGGGCTCCAGCAGGTGAATCTCGAATTGAAGCGTATCGCCCGGTACGACCTTGTGCTTGAACTTCACGCTGTCGATCTTCATGAAGTAGGTCGAGTAGTTCTCCGGGTCCTCGACCGTATTGAGCACCAGAATACCGCTGCACTGGGCCATGGCCTCGACGATCAGCACGCCCGGCATGACGGGTTCGTTGGGGAAGTGTCCGACGAAGAAGGGTTCGTTCATCGTGACGTTCTTGATGCCCGCCACATCGGTCTTGTCGCAGTAGAAGATGCGGTCGACGAGCAGGAACGGCGGACGGTGCGGCAACATGCGGCGGATGTCGTTGATGTCGTAGAGCGCGGGTTTGCGGCAGTCGTAGGTGAAGCGGGGCTTCTCGCCGGCCTTGCGGATGGTGTGCTTGAGCTGCTTCATGAACTCCGTGTTGGCGAAGTGTCCGGGACGTGTGGCCCAGACGCGGCCCTTGATGCGTACGCCCAGCAGGGCGAAGTCGCCCAGCAGGTCCAGCAGCTTGTGCCGGGCCAGTTCGTTGCTGCAGCGCAGTTCGAGGTTGCTCAGGTAGCCCGATCGGATCTCGATGTCGGGTTTGTTGAAGATCTGCTTGAGGTGTTCGAGCTGCTCCTCCGGTACGGGGTTTTCGACCACGACGATGGCGTTGTCCAGATCTCCGCCCTTGATGAGGTTCATCTTGATGAGCGGTTCGATCTCGTGCAGGAAGACGAACGTACGGCACGGTGCGATCTTTTCGGCGTAGTTGTCTCCCGGGTTGAAGGTGGAGTATTGGTTTCCGATGACCTTCGAGTTGTAGTCGACGTGTACCGAGACGGAGAATTCGTCATCCGGATAGAGGATGATCGCCACGCCCTTTTCGGGGATCGTGTAGACCATCTTTTCGGTCACGTGATAGAACGAGCGTTCGGCATCCTGATCCACGAGGCCCGTTTCGGTGATGGCCTGGGCATAGGCGTAGGCCGAACCGTCCAGAATCGGGGTCTCTTCGGCATCGATGTCGATCAGGGCGTTGTCCACACCCAGGGTCCAGAGGGCCGACATGATGTGCTCGACGGTGTGCACGCGGTGTCCGCCGAATTCGATGGTCGTACCGCGCGAAGTGTCGACGACATGATCGCACAGGGCCGGAATTATGGGTTGGCCCTCGATATCGATGCGTCGGAAGACGATACCGGTGTTGGCCTCGGCGGGGTTTACGGTCATGTTCACCCGTACGCCCGTGTGAAGGCCCTTCCCCGAGAACGAAATCGGAGCTTTCAGGGTTTGTTGTTTGGTTGACATAAGCGGAGTAGCGTATATATTTGCGCCCAAAGGTATAAAAATTTCGTGAAAAAGCCTTATCTTTGCCTGAAATTCCGTGATGCAGCATGAGCGAGATCCCAGAGGATAAAATTCAGAAACCACCCCGCAAACCGCGTTTGAAACTTCCTTTCGACAATCGTCGCGAGGATGCCGGCACGTGGGCCTATGATCATCGGGTGGGTTTGTGCGTGACGCTGATCGCCTATCTGGTGCTGATGATCGTTTTCGTGTCGTCGAAAATCGTCGTCGGGAGGCGGGCCAGCCAGCAGGGGATGTATATCGACCTGCAGACCCTGGCCGAACTGGAGAAGGAGCGCGACCGCCTCGAACGCGAGGTGCGCGAGCGGCAGGAGCAGGATCCCATCGACTGGCGCAGCATCCGCAACCGGGCTTCGAACGAGAATGCCCTGAACGAGGAGCTGCGCGATGACCGTGGAACAAACGCCGCGGCGCTGAACGAGGCGGCCGCCGAGGCCGAAGCCCGTATGCGGGCCAACCGCGAAGCCTATGAGGCGGGTTTGGCCGAGGAGCGGGCCATCCGCGAACGCCGGGGCCGTGAGGAGGGTGCGGAGCATCGGGACAGCAAGGTCAAGGGTCGGGTGACGGTTTCGTTTTCGCTGACCGATCCCGTGCGGACGTCGCGGTGGCTTGAGGTGCCGGCCTATCAGTGCGAAGGGGGCGGAGAGGTGATCGTGACGATTACCGTGAATCGAGCCGGCGAGGTCACGGCGGCCCGCGTTTCGGAGGGCGGTGACGACTGCATGCGCGAGGCGGCTCTGCGGGCGGCCCGTTCGTCGCTCTTCAATATCGACTCGTCGGCTCCGGCCCGGCAGAACGGAACGATCACCTATATCTTCATTCCGCAATAGACGGGAGGGCCGTAATAGACGGGAGGGGAGCGGAGACGCGGCACTCCGCTTCGCGGTTGCCGACCCGAAGTCCGTCCGGCGGATGGAAACGGTACCGAATTTGTGACAAATCCATGATAAGCATATACCCATGATAATAACAAGCGAAAATGTTGTTCTGGTCGGTGCCCTGCTGCTCTTCGTGGCGGTGATGGCCGGCAAGGTGGCCTACCGTTTCGGAGCTCCGGCGCTGCTGCTCTTTCTCGGGGTCGGCATGCTGTTCGGCCTCGACTTCATCTCGTTCCGATCGGTCGAGATGACGCAGTTCGTGGGAATGATTTCGCTCTGCATCATCCTCTTCACCGGAGGTATGGACACCTCCTTCCAGGAGATCCGGCCCATTCTCGGACCGGGAATCGTTCTGGCAACGGCCGGCGTGGTGTTGACGGCCGTGGTGCTGGCCGGTTTCGTGTGGCTGGTCGCCCCCTGGATGGGGCTCGAGATCTCGTTTCCGCTGGCGCTGCTGCTCTCCGCAACGATGTCCTCGACCGATTCGGCGTCGGTCTTCTCGATCCTGCGAAGCAAGAAACAGGGCCTCAAACAACACCTGCGTCCGCTGCTGGAGCTGGAGAGCGGTTCGAACGACCCGATGGCCTACATGCTCACGGTGTTGCTGATCAGCGTCCTAACCAACAGTGCGAACGGCAACGTCGGGGTCGGCATGGGGTTGATCTATCTGGTCGTGCAGCTCGTCGTCGGAGCCTTGTCGGGCTATCTGATCGGGCGCCTGGCCGTCTGGACCCTCAACAAGATCAATCTGGTCAACCACTCGCTCTATTCGGTGCTCCTGCTGGCCTTCATCTTCTTCGCCTTCGCCTTCACGGACCTCATCAAGGGAAACGGCTATCTGGCCGTCTACCTGGCGGGTCTGGTCGTCGGGAACCGCAAGATCGCCCAGAAACGTCCGCTCACGGTCTTCTTCGACGGATTTACGTGGCTCATGCAGATCGTCATGTTCCTCACGCTGGGACTTTTTGTCAACAGCGACGAGCTGCTGCGTCCCGAGGTGCTGCTGCTGGGCGGGGCCGTCGGAATCTTCATGATCGTGGTGGCGCGTCCCGTCTCGGTTTTCGCCTGTCTTTTGCCGTTCCGCAACTTCTCGACCAAGGCCCGGTGGTACATCTCCTGGGTCGGGTTGCGCGGGGCCGTGCCGATCCTCTTCGCCACCTATCCGCTGATGGCCGAGATCGAGCATGCCGAACTGCTCTTCAATGTCGTCTTTCTGTCGACGATCCTTTCGCTCGTTATTCAGGGTACGACGGTCAGCGGCATGGCCAACCTGCTGGGGCTGGCCTACGAGGAGCGCGAATCGGCCTTCAGCGTCGAGATGCACCACGACGACATGAAATCCGCCCTGACCGAGGTGGAGGTCAATGCGGGGATGCTCGGTTCGGGCCATACGCTCAAGGAGATCACCCTGCCGGAGAATACGCTGGTGATGATGGTTTGCCGCAACGGCGAATATTTCGTCCCCAAGGGCAATACCGAACTGATGGTGGGAGACAAGTTGCTGGTGATCTCCGACCGCAGCGAGGAACTGGCCAACACCTATAAGGATATGGGCATCGACGAGGTGATGAAGATCCGATAAGGGTCTTGAAGCCTTCCGATGCTTTGCGGTCGGCTGCCCGGAACATGCTGAAGGCCGGATCTTCCGTGTGGAAGGTCCGGCCTTTTACTTGTCGGTCCGGTATAGAGCCGGGGATTTCCGCTCTTTAGAGCGGCTGTTGAGGCTCGTGTCTTACGGTTTGCTCTGCGGGTTTCGGGTCAGGCCTTTTCGGTTTCCTCCTTCCGGACTTCGGCCAGCGGATCGAAATCGCCCGCTTCGAGCGGACAGTCGCAGAAGTGGAACTCTTCGCGGGCCTTCTCCTTGGGAAAGAGGAAATAGAGACACTCGGCTTCGGTGCAGAGATGCCCTCCACTGTCGGTGATGCACACTGCGATGCGTACCAGATTGCGGCGCTGCTCCTTGACATGCGCACGGAGGACGATGTGGTCGTCCGAGGTGTGGATCGGCCGGTGGTAGCGGACCTCCATCTTCGAGGTCACGCCGCTGGTCTGGAACTTGCGGAAGACGACCCAGCTGCTGATTTCGTCGGCCAGTGTGGCCTGGATTCCGCCGTGAAGCGTGTCGACCCACCCCTGGAATTCGGGTCTCGGGTGCCAGAGGCTGACGATCTCTTCACCGTCTTCATAGAACTCCATGCGGAGCCCTTCCTGACTGTGGGGGGCGCAGCCGAAGCAGCGGTAGCCCTCCATGCCGCGCCAGGGATTGATGATGCGTTTCATGGTGTGGTGTTTTTATCGGTGCAAAAATAGGAATATTCCCCGCTTCGGAGGTTCTCCGCTGTCCGTTTCCGTTGGCCGGAATGTCGGAGAAAGTGTCGCGGACGGGGTTTTTGTGATCTTCCCTCCCCTCGGATCTTTTCTGGCCTCTCTGGCTTTTATCAGCGGAGCCGGTTGCGGAGGAAACTCCGACGGGCATAGGCGAAGAAGAAGAGAACTCCCACGACGTTTACGGCAAAGGCCAGCCAGAAGGCCGAGGAGTATCCTCCGAGGTGTTCGGCGACGCTGCCGCCTCCGATGATGCCGATGCCGACCCCGAGGTCCCAGGAGGTGAGGATCGTCGAGTTGGCCGTGCCGCGGCGTTCGTGCGGGGCCAGGTTGAGGAACATCGTCTGCATGGCCGGGTACATGTGTCCGTTCCCCAGGCCGATCATCAGCGCCGCGGCGTAATAACCGTAGAGGTTGGGCACGGCCGTGAAGACCAGATAGCCGCACATCGACATCAGCATGCCGGCCGAGGCGTTGTGGACGATCTTCCCTTCGCGCAGCGACTTGCTGCCCATCAGCCGCGAGAGGATCAGTCCCACGGCCAGCAGCATGAAGAAAGTCCCCGATCCGGAGGTGATGTGCAGCACCTCCTGGCTGTAGATGGCGATGTAGGTGGAGATTACGCCGAACGAAAAGGCGAAGGCGGCGACGCAGATACCCTCGCTCCAGCCCTTGAGCAGGATGAAGCGGTCGAGCGCGACCTTGCTTTCGCGGCGGATCGGCTGCCGCTCGCGGCAATGGATCGTCGAGTCGATGACCAGTCCGATGCAGGCGATTGCCAGCGAAAGGGTGAAGAGCAGGTTGAAATTATGGATCGTGTGGTAGATGTAGAGGCCCGTTGAGGGTCCGATGGCCATGGCGATGTTGTTGCTCAGTCCGTAGTAGCCGATTCCTTCCGAGCGGCGTTCGGGGTGGAGTACGTCGACGGCCATGGTGCTGCTTGCCACGGTCGTGGCGCCGAACGGCGCTCCGTGCAGCGTGCGGATTGCGGCAAAGAGTACGAGGGAGCCCGTGATGAAATACCCCGCGAAGAAGAGCGCGAAGCAGAAATAACAGATCATCAGCACCTTTTTGCGCGAGAAACTGTCGACGACAAAGCCGCTGAAGGGTCTCACGCAGAGGGCCGTCAGCGTGTATCCGCTCAGAACGATGCCGATCATGGCCTTGTCGGCCGAGGAGGTGTCGCGCAGATAGAGCGGCAGCAGCGGGGCCAGCAGATAGAATGCGAAAAAGAGCATGAAGTTGGCGATCCACACCTTCACGTAGTTGCTGTTCCACAGAACGGGGCGTGCCGTTCGATTCTCACGTTCGATCATCTCTTGCCGATTTTGAAGGTTGGAAATCCGTTACGTGGCGGCGGCCTGCCGGGGTTGCGGCGTGCATGCGCCTGCGACGGATCGGTTCGGACTGCAAAGGTAACGATTTTAGAAGCACGTTGATCCTTCGGTGCGGGGAAATCCGCTTTTTCGTGCGGAGATCATATTCCGCCGCCGTTTTCGAACGTCGAGACCGAAGCACGGCCCTGGATGACCCGTGAGTGGGGTGCGAGGTCGGAGGTCTGCCAGACGTTGCCGCCGATCACCGAATCGTGCCCGATGCGCACGCGGCCCAGGATCGATGAGTTGGAGTAGACCACCACGCGGTCCTCGAGGATCGGGTGGCGCGGTTCGCGGAGGATGTTGCCTTCGGTGTCGAACTTGAAGCTCTTGGCCCCAAGTGTCACGCCCTGGTAGAGGCGTACGTGGCTGCCGATGATGCACGTCTCGCCGATGACGACGCCCGTTCCGTGGTCGATGCTGAAGTAGTCGCCGATCTCGGCGCCGGGGTGGATGTCGATTCCGGTGGTCGAATGGGCCATCTCGGTCAGCAGCCGCGGCAGGATCGGCACCTGCAAGTGCCACAACGCATGGGCCAGCCGGTAGTGGGTCATGGCCGCAAGGGCCGGGTAGCAGAGAATCACCTCCTCGAAACTGGCCGCGGCGGGATCTCCGTCGAAGACCGCCTTGACGTCGGTACCCAGGCGCCGCCGCAGTTCGGGCAGCTCCTCGAGCAGCTTGCGGGCGGTTTCTGCGCCGAAGGCTTCCGCGTCGGCGGCGCAGGCGTCGGGGGCGTTGCGATGGAAGGTGACGTAGGCCCGGGCGCTCTGCCGGGCGAGGATCCCGGCCAGCTCCGCCAGCAGCGTCTCGACGGGCTGCGGGTCGAAATATCCGGTAAAGACCACCGAACGGAAGAGATGTACGGCCCGTTCCAGCGCGGTGGAGTCGATCCCTGCGGCGGGCAGTTGCGGAATGTGCGGATCCTCCGCGGTCAATTGGCTGGCGATCTGCCGCAGGGGCAGGTTATAGAGGTAGGAGACCAGACGGGACGGCTCCCGTCCCTCCCGTTGAGGGGTGAGTGACGTATTCATAGCCGGAATTTGGTTGGGTATGTTTCGAAGTCGTAGAGGGCCGTGGAGAGGTAGCGTTCGCCGGTGTCGGGCAGCAGTACGACGATCGTCTTGCCGCGCAAGGACTCCTGGCGGGCCAGATGCAGCGCCGCCCAGGTTGCGGCCCCCGAGGAGATTCCCGCGAGCAGTCCTTCGCGCGAGGCCAGCAGGCGGGCCGTGGCGATGGCCTGCTCGTCGCTGACCGCGAGGATGCGGTCCACGACCTGCGGATCGTAGTTCCCGGGGATGAATCCCGCGCCGATTCCCTGAATGCGGTGCGCTCCGGGAACTCCGCCCTCGAGGACCGGCGAGGAGGCCGGCTCCACGGCCACGATCTCCACTTCGGGGTTCAGCTCCTTGAGGCGTCGTCCCGTGCCGCTGACCGTTCCTCCGGTCCCGACCCCCGCCACGAAGAGGTCGACCCGGCCGTCGGTGTCGTGCCAGATCTCATCGCCGGTGGTGCGGTAGTGCCGTTCGGGGTTGTCACGGTTCTCGAACTGCTGGAGGATGACCGATCCGGGGATCTCTTCCTGTAAGGCCCGGGCCCGGGCGATGGCTCCCGCCATCCCTTCGGCACCGGGCGTCAGGACAACCCGGGCGCCGTAGGCCGCCACGAGTCTCCGCCGTTCGATGCTCATCGTCTCGGGCATGGTGAGGATCAGCCGGTAGCCCTTCAGGGCGCTGACGAGCGCCAGTCCGACCCCGGTGTTCCCGCTTGTGGGTTCGATGATCGTGGCGCCGGGTCGCAGCTCTCCGCGAGCTTCGGCCGCCTCGACCATGGCCAGGGCCACGCGGTCCTTGACGCTGCCGGCGGGATTGAACGATTCGACCTTCGCCACGACACGGGCCGCGGCTCCGCTCTCACGGCTCAGACGGCTCAACTCGACGAGCGGTGTCCGTCCGATCAGTTCCAACACGTTTTTTGCGATTGTTTCCATCTCTTTCGATTGCAGATATGAATATAAAAAAGGGGCAGCCGAGCGAACCCTGCTGCCCCTATTCCATGGGTGAATAAAATGTATTATAGCTGTGATTTCAGACTCTTTGCGGTTTCAACCGTCCGGCAGCAGGCACGATACGACGGCAACGACACGAGATCGCTGCACAACAACACATCGTATGGTTCCGTCCTGTCATCGACTTTGCTCAGATTTTTCTTCTTCCTGCTCTCTCTTTCCTGCCTCTCGGACCTCTCGGACCTCTCGGACCTCTCGGACCTCTCGGGAGAGGAGGTTGGGGACAAATATAGCGATTCGAAACGTAAAAAACAAATGCGGAGACGCTGGGACTCGGAAAAATCATCCGGGAAAACCCTCCGACGCCGCCTTCCGGTGACGTTGCCTCCCTTCTGAAACCCGCATGACTCCCGGCCCGATTCCTGCGCCGACGACCGCTTTGTTGCGGTTTTTCCCGGGAGTTGTTGCACCGAAAAAAACGACATTTGTTATTTTTTGTCTTAAAAGTCCACTTTTTCATAAAAAGTATTATCTTTGTAAATTAGTTAGGTAGTTTCGTTGGGATCCGTTCGGATGCGACGGAGCGTCAGGTTAGGCGATGAAGATCTTCATGGCACGGATAAAACAGCAGGATGTGGACCATTTTGAAGAGGTCTACAAGGCTTATATGCCTGTTCTTCATCGTTTTGCCGTTCAATATACCTGTGACGACGAGATGGCCAAGGATCTGGTTCACGATGTCTTTCTCTGGGTCTGGAACAATACGGACAAGATCCGGGAAAACGGCAATCTTCCGGCCTTGCTCTTCCGGCTGGTTCGCAGCAACTGCCTGAATTATCTGCGTTCGCTGGGAATCCGCGATCGCAACGACGTCAAGTATGCCGAGGCCATGGCCGAAATCGACTCCCTGCTCGAGGATGCCGAGATGGACGATCTGGGCCTTTCGCGTCACCAGTGGCTCCGCCGCGCCCTGAAACTGCTTCCCGAACGCGGGCGCGAGGCGCTCGAACTCCATTTTGTCCGCAACATGCAGACCAAGGCCGTTGCCTTGGAGATGAGTGTCTCCGAATCGACCGTGAAGACCCATTTGAAGCGGGCGCTGAAGACCTTGCGCGAGGTTCTGGATGAAAAATAGCACCCTGAAGAGTCTCTTTTTGAAAAAAAGATTCCGATTTGTCCCCCTTTTTCCCGTTTCATGTGTATTACTACTGAAACCGCTCTTTTCCGGAGCGAAGATTCAGTAGTTTTTTTTGTTGCGACCGGTTCGTAAGTTTGGGCGCCCTCCCTTTTCGGAGCTCTCCCCGGAACCGTAGCGACGACACCATATACTATGTCTGAAAAACCGATCGATTGGAATCTGCTGCGCAAGGTGCGCAATCATACGGCCGATGACCGGGAGCGGGCCGTTTTCGAGGCATGGCTGCAGTCCGATCCGCGCCACAGGGCCTATTACGAACGGTTGTGTGCCGGTGCAAATCGAAGCCCGGAGCCGTTGCGGCTTGATGAATCGTTCGCTGAACTGCGTCGGAAGCTGAAGCCCCGTGCCGTTGTAAAAAGCCGTTCGCTTCCGCTCCGCTATGCGGGGGTTGCGGCCGTCATGCTGCTCTGCGTTGCGGGGGTCGTCTGGCAGCAGTTCCGGAACAGGCACGAGATGGAGCGAGTCTGCGAAATCCTGGCCCGGGAGTATCGTCCCGCCTCGGACAAGGCGATGCTGATCGTCGGCGATGCCAGCTACGACCTGGGCGAAAAGGAGGATCTCCACCTCGATATCGCCGGAGGACGGATCGAAAACGAAGGCCGCGAACGCTTGAAGTATTCGGCCGATGACCGGACCCGTGCCGTGGAGAATCGGCTTGTGGTGCCCCGCGGAGGCTTCTATTCGGTCTGTCTGAAAGACGGCAGCGTTGTGACGCTCAACGCCGAGTCGGAACTGGTCTATCCGTCGGTCTTCGACGAAGAGTGCCGCGAGGTGTCGCTTCGTGGCGAAGCCTTCTTCGAGGTGGCGCACGAGGAGAACAGACCCTTTTATGTCCGGGTGAACGGATACCGGATCCAGGTGCTGGGAACGCGTTTCAACGTCTCGGCCTACGCCGACGAGCCGTTGCACCATACGACGCTGGTCGAGGGAAGCGTGCGCATCCTTTCCGAATCGGCTCCGGATGCGGAGATTCTCCTGCATCCCGGGGAGCAGTTTTCCCGGGAGGTTGCCACCGAGCGTTCGCAGGTGTCGCGCGTCGACACGAAACGCTTTACCTCTTGGATGGAGGGAGAGTTCGTCTTCGAAAACTCTTCGCTGGGTGAGGTGTTGCGCTCGGTCTCGCGATGGTATGATTTCCGGTATGAAATCACCGATCCCACGTTGGAAAAATATACTTTTTCGGGTCAGATCAGCATGAAAGGTACGTCGGATTATCTCTTCCGGGTTCTTCACGAAGCCTACATCCCCGTAACGCTTCGTTACGAAGAGGGCGTCCTGTACCTCGACCGGCGCTGACCCCCGCGATGTCTAACCCTTAAAACAGAGCCGATGAAATGAAGCAAATCTACCATCTGAATTTCGCTCTTGTGTTGCGTCCGGTCAGTCTGCTCCTGACGTTGTTGTGCGGGACCGCCCTGGCGGCGACCCCTCCCCAGCGAAGCGGGGACTCCGTACTTCTGCGACGCACGTATCGGGTCGAACCGAAAACTTCGACCGATCTGGTGATTACGGCCGCGCAGCTTCGGGCCGTCAATCCGGTGAATCTTTGGGACGCCATATCGTTCTATGAACCGTCGATCGGCACTGCCTGGGAGGACTCCCAGGGTTCGAGTCCGCTGTATGGTGCCGGGGAGATGACGCTTCGGGGCTCGAAGCGCTGGGGCCGGGACGAGGCCATAAAGCCGGCACGCCCGGTCTACGTCATTGACGGGGCGCTGGTCGATGCCCGCAAGTTCTTCGACATGGATATCAACGACGTGCGGCGGATCATCATCCGCAAGGATCCCGTGTCGTTGGCGCGTTTCGGCATCCGCGGGGCCGACGGCGTCGTGGAGATGGAGACCTACAAGCCGGTCAAGGGGGCGATGAAGATCCGTTACTGTTTCGACGGAATCGTCGAATGGGCCGATCTCTCGAGTTATGACCTGATGAGCAGCTCCGAAGGTATCGATCTGCTGCAGCGCGAGGGCCTCACGACGGGAAGCGCCGCCTCGATGCAGCACTATCGGGAGTCGGGCGTGAATACCGACTGGCTGCGGGAGCTGACCCGCCCGGTCTTCAGCCATCGCCACAAGATCACGATCGACGGCGGTGACGACCATGTGAAATATGCCCTCACGGGACGCATCTCGCCGGCGAACAAGGGGGTGTTGCGCGGCTCGGAGAAGGAGATCCTCGGCATCGGCGCCTATATCGAGTACCGCTACAAGTCGTTCCGCATCTCCAACGAACTGACCTACGACAAGGTCCAGACCGATTCGAAACTCTTCGGCTCCTTCGGCGACTATGCCCGGATTCCGGCCTGGCTCGATCCCAATGACGGGCGGGGCGGCTACCTCAAGGAGATGGGGCAGGAGGACGATGTACTGCAGTTCGAAAATCCGCTCTACGAGCTTTCGCTCGGATCGTACCATCGCAACAAGACCTATTCGATCTTCGACAACGTGCGTCTGTCGCTCGACCTGGGGGCCGGATTCGCACTCCAGGGGCGCTTCTCGTATGTTCGCGACCAGATCCGCACGGATACCTACGTCTCACCCTCGTCGTGGCGCTATGCCTCCTATCCGGCGGGGACCTACACGGGACGTTACGGCATTGCCCGTTCGGCCACGCAGAGCTTCGAGGGGCAGTTGGGGCTCACCTATGCCGGACGTTGGGGACGTTCATCCTTCGGGGCGACGCTCTCGGCCGACCTCTTCTCCGGAACCTACAACATGGAGAGCTACGCCGGCGTGGGCATCACGACCGACAAGATGGGGTACATCTCCTTCACGCAATCCTATGATTTCGATACGGATCCCTATGCCTGGCGCTATTACGACCGTACGGCCGGGGGAACGCTGTCGGCGCACTATGCCTTCGATGACCGTTACGAGGTGCAGGCTACGGCCCGTCTGGACCGTTCGTCGATGCTCGCCCCGGAGAAGCGCACGGCGCTCTTCTACGGCCTCTCCGTGGCGTGGAACATCGCCGAGGAGGCCTTTGCGGAGCGTGCCGAGTGGCTCGAGCGGCTGACCCTTGCGGCTGCTGTCGGAACCTCGGGAGCCGTCGATGCCGCGAACTCCGACTATGTGGTCTCCTACAGCAGCAACATCGACAACGAATACATCTACAACTACTATCTGCTCGGCTCTTCGATCGTCTGCATGCCCAATCCTGCGCTGAAGTGGCGGACGGGGGTGAATCGCAGCCTTTCGCTGCAGGCCGACATCGCACGGCGTCTCCAGTTGCGCGTCAACTACTATTGCAACGATTCGAAGGATCTGCTGACCGTCGCGCCTCTGGACCTTGCGACCGGCTACCGGTACAACGTCTCCAACGGCGGACGGATCCGCAACACCGGTGTCGAGTATTACCTCAACGCCCGGGTCTATGAACGCCCGGACTTCTCGATTGCGCTGTTCACGGCCGGGAGCCACAACCGCAACCGGATCGAGTCTCTGCCGGACTTCTTCGCCGCATGGTATAACGGATCGCTCTCCGAAGAGGAGGCCCCGCTCGTCGAGGGCGAATCGGTGAACGCCCTCTGCGGGGTGCCGAGTACGTTCGACGGCACGACCGAACGGGTGACGGGCCCCTCGGCGATCGTCGGAACGTCGGAACCCGATCTGAAGGGTAATTTCGGCGTGAGCGTCAACTGGCGGCAATTTACCTTCGGGGCGGCCTTCGATTACCGGATCGGAGGTTCGGTATTCAACACGACGCTCTACGACGTGCAGTTCGGCGACGCCCGGAGCAACCTCGACCGGCGGGCCCTGCAGCGCGATTACCGCCATGCCTTCGAGGGGGAACCGGTGCGGCTCTCGCGTTTTGTCGAGCGGCTCGACGCGCTGAACTTCTCTTCGCTGCAGGTGGGCTACCGTTTCCGCTCGGAGAAGATCGAAAAGATCTGGCTGCGGAACCTTGCCCTCTACGTGACCTGCAACAACCTCTTCTACCGCTCGAGTGTCGACATGCAGCGCGGCACGAGCTATCCCTTCTCCCGCAATGTCACGCTGTCGCTGCGTGCAACCTTCTAACCGCTAAAAGATTACGCCATGAAAAAGATATGTATCCTGCTTGCGTGTGCGGTGTCGGTGTCGTGCAACGACTGGTTCGGCATCTCACCCGACGGAACCTCCGTCACGGAAGACCGCTTCTTCCGCAATGAAAACGCCTACCTCAACGCGCTGACGGACATCTATACGCAGTTGCGGGCCGAGAGCCTCTACGGAGGGACGCTCACGGTCGGCGAGGTGGAGTTCATGGGCCAGAACTTCCAGCCCGGAACGACGCGCTATGCGGCCGCCGGGGTGCTGGATTACTCGGATGCGACGTTTGCCGCAGCCATCGAGCAGACCTATGTCGACATGTACCGGGCGATCGCCTCGTGCAACAACCTGATCGACCACATCGAGCATACGCAGGTGGTCTTCAACGACAAGTCCCGCAAACGGATCATCACGGGCGAGCTCTACGGATTGCGCGGAGCGCTGCACTTCGAGCTGCTGCGGCTCTTCCATCCGGCCTATGCCGTGAATCCGAACTTCGTGGGGCTTCCCTACATGACGCGTTTCGGCATGACGGCCTCTGCGGGTCTCTCGACCACGGCCTTCCTGGAGCAAGTGCTCAATGATCTGGATCGTGCCGCCAAGGAACTCAAGGGGGTGGATCCCATCTTTTCGGGATTTTCGCTCTCGTCGGTGCTTCCCGGAGAGATCGATTCGCGGCTGCGGACCTTCTGCATGAATTATTATGCCGTACAGGCCGTCCGGGCCCGGGTCTGCCTCTACATGGGCGACTACCCGCAGGCTGCGGCCTGTGCCGAGGAGGTCTTCGAACACCAGACGCTCGTCGAGAAACGCTACCGTCTCTTCTACTTCTTTGCGCCGGGTGAATACGGTGACGACCTGAGCTTCTCGCGCGAACACATTTTCGGAATCTCGACGATGCCGGAAGGCTTCCCCGAGTTTACCGAGGCGCTTTACGGGGAAGGCGGCGCGGTCGTGACGTCCGACTATGCGGAGATCTTTCCCGATACCCACGATACCCGTTACCGCGACTGGTTCGACAACAGCCAGCCGGACCGGGTCCTCATGTCACGCAAGTTCGGCACGGAATCCGTGCTCAACGGCTATCTGTCGACCGGCGGAACCGAGAATGTGCTGCCTTGCCGTGCTCCGTTCATCAAACTCGGCGAGGTGGCTCTGATCCATGCCGAGGCGCTGGCGCGTCAGGCCGGGACGGAGGTGGCGACGGCCGCCGCACGGATCCTCGAGCTGCAGCAGGCCCGCGACATTACGGAGTTGTCGGAACGGCTCGAGGATCCGGCCTTCACGTGTGAGGATCTGCTCGAGTATGTCGAACGCGAATACCGGCGGGATTTCTTCGGCGAAGGACAGCTCTTCTTCTACTACAAGCGTCTGAACCGGACCACGATGCCCAAAAGCGACGGAACGGAGCTCGAGATGACCTCCGAACGCTATACGTGGCCGATCCCGGCAGTTTCCGTGCATGCAAATCAGCTCTAAAACGACACGATCATGATGACATCACATACGCAAAATAACAGATTCCGCCTGTTGAAAGGGGTGTTGCCGATGCTCTTTGCCGCGGCGACCGTGCTGATCCCCGGTTCGGTTCTGGCCCAGAAGATCTCGATTGATGTCTCTTCCCGGCCATTGAGCGAAGTGTTCCAGCGGATCAAGAAGGCTTCGGGCTATCAGATTTTTTATGCAAACCAGAATGTCGACGACCGGCGCATGGTGACGTTCCGCGCCACGAATGCCGAGTTGCGCGACGTGCTCGACCGGCTTTGCGAGGCCGCAGGACTCAGTTACCGGATCGTCGATCGCACGATCGTCGTCTCCAACCTGCGCGAATCCGCCGCACCGGGTGCCGTAACGTCGGCTTCGGCGCCGAAATTCACCATCTCGGGACAGGTCTTCGACCAGAACAAGAAACCGGTCTCCTATGCCTCGGTGGTCCAGAAGGATGCCACGCACAACGGTGTCTCGACCGACGAGAAGGGCTTCTTTACGTTGACGTTGCCTTCGGGCAATGTGTCGATCATCGTTTCGTGCGTGGGCATGAAGACCCAGACGATCGAGGTGAACAACCAGCCGTCGTTCGACATCTACCTCGAACCCGAGATCAACAACATCGCCGCTACGGTCGTCACGGGCTTCATGCCCAAGGCGAAGAACAGCTTTACGGGTACGGCCGTGGTCGTCAAGGGTGACGAGCTGCGCACGGTGAACAACACCAGCTTCTTCGATGCCCTGAAGGTTTTCGATCCGTCGTTCCAGGTGGTGGACGTGCGCGGGGTCTTCGGTTCGGACCCGAACTACATCCCCGAACAGATCGAGATCCGCGGTCAGAACAGCTTCCCCGAGATCTCGGGCAGCACGCTGAAGACGATGACCAGTCTGCCGATCTTCATCCTCGACGGCTTCGAGGTCA
>CALUJN010000074.1 GCA_944320985.1 uncultured Alistipes sp.
CAAGGCCCAGGAGGAGAAGCCCGAAAAGGTCATTCCGTTCTGGCGCTGCTTCACCTACCGTCAGACGTGGTCGTTCATCACCGGCAAGTTCTTTACCGACGGCGTATGGTGGTTCTATCTGTTCTGGGCTCCGGCCTACTTCTCGGACCAGTACGGCTATTCGTCCAGCTCGGGCATGGGCGTAGCGCTGATCTTCACGCTCTACGCCATTGTTACGGTTCTGTCGATCTTCGGCGGCTACCTTCCGAAGCTCTTCGTTGACCGCAAGGGCATGAACCCCTATGCGGGCCGTATGCTGGCGATGCTGATCTTCGCGTTCCTGCCGCTTCCGGCGCTCTTCGCGCAGGGAGCCGGAACCTACTCGGTCTGGTGGCCTGCGATCATCATCGGTCTGGCCGGTGCGGGACACCAGGCGTGGTCTGCAAACCTCTTCTCGACGATCGGCGACATGTTCCCCAAATCGGCTATCGCCACCATCACGGGTATCGGCGGTATGGCCGGCGGTGTGGGTTCGTTCCTGATCAACAAGGGTGCCGGTGCGCTCTTCACCCACTCGGAGCAGATGGGCGATGCGTTCCGCTTCATGGGCTTCGACGGCAAGGAAGCCGGTTACATGATCATCTTCTGCATCTGCGCCGTTGCCTATCTGGTGGCGTGGTCGATCATGAAGGCGCTGGTTCCGAAGTACAAGCCTATCGTCCTCGAATAATTTTTCCGGGTCCGGACCGACGGCGGCATTCGCATGGCTGCCGTCGGCCCCTTCCGGGCCCAAAATCCTGAAAAACATGTTGAAAGAACTAAACAAGTCGACCGTAGATAAGGTCGACCGCCCCGTTCATATCCTGCAGTTCGGGGAAGGGAACTTCCTGCGGGGCTTCGTGGACTGGCAGATCGACATTGCCAACGAGAAGGGTGTCATGAATTCGGGCGTGGCGATCTGCCAGCCCATTATCGATCCCGAACACAAGGTGCTCGGCATGATCGACCTGCTGCACAAGCAGGACAACCTCTACCACGTCTATCTGGAGGGCATCGAGAACCGGGAGCCGAAGAAGGACGTGCGGCTGGTGAAGAGCGTGATGGACTCGTTCAACCCCTATGTGGAGTATGAGAAATACGAACGTTATTTCCTGTCTCCGGAACTGAAGGTGACGATCTCGAACACCACGGAGGCGGGGATCCGCTACGAGGAGGGCGACGATCTGGAGGCTCGACCTCCGAAGTCCTACCCTGCGAAGATGACGGCGCTGTTGTACAAGCGCTTCAAGCACTTCCAGGGCGATCCGACGAAGGGTCTTTGCATCATCTGCTGCGAGCTGATCGAGAACAACGGCACGACGCTGCACGAGTATGTGATCCGCCACGCGATGTATAACGGCCTGGGTGCGGACTTCATCGACTGGGTGGAGCGCAACTGCCACTTCTGCGACACGCTGGTCGACCGCATCGTTCCGGGGTTCCCGCGCGACACCATCAACGAGATCAAGGAGGAGTTGGGCTACGACGACAACCTCGTTGTGAAGGCCGAGCTGTACCACCTGTGGGCGATCGGCGGCGAGGGTTACAAGGAGGTGCAGCAGGTGCTGCCGCTGGACAAGGCGGGTCTGCACGTGATCTTCATGCCGACGATCAAGCAGTTCCGCGACAAGAAGGTCCGCATCCTGAACGGTTCGCATACGGGCATGGTTCCCATCGCCCTGCAGATGGGCTGCGAGACGGTGATGGATGCCTTCAACACGCCCTCGATCGAGCGCTTCATCAACGAGATGGTCGCCGAGGAGGTGATCCCGATGATCGAGGAGGACCAGGCGGCGCTGAAGCAGTTCGCCGCGGGGATCCTCGAACGCTTCTACAACCCCTACATCAAGCACCTGCTGCGTTCGATCTCGCTCAACTCGCTTTCGAAGTGGGAGGCCCGCAACTATCCGACGGTGAAGGACAACTGGTTCAAGGCCGGACGTCTGGCTGCACGCGAATGCTTCACCTTTGCGGCGCTGATGTCGCTCTACGGCCCGAAGAGCGGATTTGAGCCGGACGACACGAAGGAGTTCGTCGACTACATCCGCACGAACTGGAATTCGGACGATCTCGAGGGTACGATCTCGAAGATCGTGCGCGAGAGCGGGATCTTCACGGTCGATTTCTCGGAGGTTCCGGGCTTTGTGGAGGCCGTTGCGGGGTATGTCGGTGACATCGAGACGCTGGGCATGCAGGGGGCGCTGGATAAGTTTTTGACGAAATAAAAACAACCCGAAAGGGGCGGAGCGGAGAAGTGCCGGGGAAGCCGGAAGGCCGTAGTCGCAGAGGCTGTCGAAGGGGCCGTTCCGGAGAGCCGGGAGCTTCGCGGCTCCGCCCTTTTTTACGAAGGAAGCGATGAAACGATTCTTGAAAATCAATGCCGCGGACAACGTGGGCGTTGCGCTTGCGGACCTTGCGGCGGGCGAGAGCGTGGAGCTCGACGGCGGGGTGGTGACGCTCCGCGAGGCGGTGTCCCGGGGACACAAGTTCGCACTGCGGGACCTTTCCGAGGGGGAGGACGTCATCAAGTACGGCTATCCGATCGGACACGTTACGACGAACGTGCCGGCGGGTGCGTGGATTCACTCGCACAACCTGAAAACCAATCTGCACGACGACCTCGAGTATGCTTATACGCCGCAACTGCGCCGGCTCGATATTCCGACGCGCGACGTTACGGTGCAGGGCTACCTGCGTCGCAACGGACAGATGGGCATCCGCAACGAGTTGTGGATCGTGCCGTCGGTGGGGTGCGTGAACGGACAGGCGCAGGCCATTGCCGAACGGGTGCGTCGCGAGTGCGACTGCTCGCATCTGGACGACGTGCGGGTCTATACGCACAACTACGGCTGTTCGCAGCTGGGCGACGACCATGCCAACACGCGTCGGGCGCTGGCGGCGCTGGTGCGGCATCCGAATGCGGGTGCGGTGCTGGTGCTGGGTCTCGGGTGCGAGAACAACCAGGTTGCGGCCCTCAAAGAGGAGATCGGTGAGTGGGACGAGGAGCGCGTGAAGTTCCTCATCGCGCAGGAGGTCGAGGACGAGATCCAGACGGGTTTCGAGATCTGCCGCGAGCTGGTCGAGCGGACCCGCGAGGACCGACGCCAGCCGCTGCCGCTTTCGTATCTGAAGGTGGGGTTGAAGTGCGGGGGTTCGGACGGTTTTTCGGGCATCACGGCCAATCCGCTGGTGGGGCTGTTCTCCGACTGGCTGGTGGCGCAGGGCGGTACGAGTGTGCTGACGGAGGTCCCGGAGATGTTCGGCGCCGAAACGATCCTCATGGACCGCGCCACGGACCGGGACGTTTTCAACCGGACGGTGCACCTGATCAACGACTTCAAGGGCTACTTCCGCAAGTATGACCAGCCGATCTACGAGAATCCCTCGCCCGGGAACAAGAAGGGCGGCATCACGACCCTCGAGGAGAAGTCGCTGGGCTGCGTGCAGAAGGGCGGATCGCAGCCGGTGGTCGACGTGCTGGGCTATGCGGATCCGATCGTGAAGCCGGGTCTGAATCTCTTGCAGGCGCCGGGCAACGACCTGGTGGCGGCCTCGGCGCTGGCCTTGTCGGGCTGCCAGCTGGTGTTGTTCACTACGGGGCGCGGCACGCCGTTCGGGTCGTTTGTCCCGACGATGAAGATCGCGACCAACACGCCGCTGGCACAGTTCAAGTCGAACTGGATCGACTTCAACGCCGGGACGCTCGTCGAGGACGAAGAGCCGCATGCGGTGCTGGAGCGTCTGATCGGCAAGATCCTCGCGACGGCCGACGGCGAGCACCTCAAGCACGAGCGCACGGGCTTCAAGGAGATCGCCATCTTCAAGTCGGGCGTGACGCTGTAAGCGTCCGGAATCGGCCGTTATCGGGTCCTACCCGGTTGTCTGGCGCCTGCGGCGTCGTTTGGCGACCTGATACCCTTTCCCAAACCCCCTCTTCGGAGGGGGCTTGAATTTAAACGGAGCTTGAAGCGTGCTGAAGGGCAAACACAATTACATTCAGATGTTATGAAACCGCTTGTTTGGGGAATTTTCAGTTTTCTTTTTGCGGCCCGGGCCCTTGCGGGAGAGGTCGTCTATACGGTCGACTGCCGCGGCGGGGGTGATTTCCGCACCGTGCAGGAATGCTTCGAGGCCCTGCCCTCGAAACCCGACGGCTGGCGCACGGTCCGTATCCTGCCCGGCACGTACCGCGAGAAGGTAACGCTCGACGTCTACAAGGACCGCGTGCGGATCGTTGGTGTGGGCGGGCCCGAAAAGGTCCGCATCGTCTGGAACGACCACACGGGAAAGGTTGTCGACGGGTATGAGATGACGACTTACGACACCTGGACGGTGTCGATCCAGGCCGACGACGTACGGCTTGAGGGGCTTACGATTGAGAACGATGCCGGAAGGGTGGGGCAGACCGTGGCGCTCGAAACCCGCGGCGACCGCATCCGGGTCGAGAACTGTCGTTTGATCGGCAATCAGGATACCTTCTACACCAAGGGGTATGTTTCGCGGATCTACGTTGCCGATTCGTATATCGAAGGGACGACCGACTTTATCTTCGGGCCGTCGATCGTTCTTTTCGACCGTTGTCGTATCCACGGCAAGGCCGACAGTTTCATCACGGCGGCCTCGACCACCGAACGCAATCTTTATGGGTATGTCTTCCGCGACTGCCTCGTGACGGCCGATCCCTTGGTGGAGCGTCTCTATCTGGGCCGCCCCTGGAAATCCACGGCCCGCACGGTGTGGATCCGTTGCGAATTGCCCGCGGCGATTTGCCCCGAAGGGTGGCGCGACTGGCATGACGCGGCCCGTAAGGGCGACGTATTTTATGCCGAATACGGTTGCTACGGTCCGGGCGCAGACCGCGCCGAACGTGTGGCGTGGTCGCGGGCGCTGACCGATGAGGAGGCGGCAATCTATACCCCGGATCGGATCTTTGCCAAAAAGACCGGATCGGAACAGTTCCGTGAGGATTGGAATCCCGGGGCGGACACTCCGCCGAAGAGGTGACGGAGGGTCGGAAAAGAGCGATAACATCTGGTCGCACGGTCGTCCTTTCCCCGGGAGTGGCGGAAGGGACGATCGGCTTTTTGCGGCGAGTGTCTCCTGTCGGCTATGCCTTTTCGCGGATGGTCTGCAGGCGGCGGGTCATGACGTACTGCAGGACGCCGCGCAGGAACATGTAGAGCGTGAAGGCCAGCCAGAGGGCGTTGTTGCCGATCCATGGCCGCAGGGCGTAGAAGATGGCGAAGTAGGCGGCCGTGGCTCCGAACATGGAGTTGCGCATGACTCGGGTCTCCGTAGCGCCGACCATGATGCCGTCCATGATGAAGGGCATGGCCGAGGCGATGGGAATCAGAATGATCCAGACGATGTAACGTCCGGCCAGTTCGATGATCTGCGGCGTGTCGGGGTTTGCGTGGTCGACGAACAGACCCACCAGATCGCGCCACCACACAAGGTAGATCCCCACGAACACCATCGACACGAGCGTTCCCCACAGCAGGCAGCGGTGCAGGCAGGCGCCGAGCGACACGCGGTCGCGGGCCCCGATGAAGCGTCCCGTGAGGGCCTCGGCGGCATAGGCGAAGCCGTCGTTCATGTACGAAAAGAGGGTGAAGAGCTCCAGCAACAGGGCGTTCACGGCCAGCAGCGTGCGGTCTTCCATGCGGGCCGAGGCTCCGGTGAAGAAGGTGTAGACGGCCACGATGCAGAGCGTGCGCAGGATGATGTCGCGGTTGATCTGAAAGAAACGCTTCAGCGGCTGCAGGTCCAGCACCTCCGACCAGCGGACGGAGGTCAGTAGCGGACGGTATTTCGCCAGAAGCAGCACCGTGGCCAGCCCTACGCCGCACCATTGCGCCACGACCGAGGCCCAGGCGATTCCGACGATCCCCAGGTCGAGCCCGAATGCAAAGGAGAGGCTGCAGCAGAGGTGGATGACGTTGACCGTGACGGCTGTGATCATCGGAAAGAGGGCGTTCTGCATGCCGGTGAACCAACCGTTGAAGCCGAAGAGCAGGATGCCGGCGGGCACGGCCCAGATGCGGGTGTAGAAGTAGGAACGGGTCATCTCACCGCCGTTCATGGCCCAGAGGGCCAGTTCGCCCAGCGGGTACTGGAGCAGCAGCATCACTACACCCATGACTCCCGCTACCGAGAGGGCGCGGGCCAGCATGTTCGTACATTCGGTGTAATTCCCCGCGCCATAGGCCTGGGCCGTCAGGCCGCTGGTTCCCATGCGTACGAACGAACAGTTCCAGTAGATGAAGTTGAAGATCGATACGCCGATGGCCAGTGCGCCGATCGTCGCGGCGGAGTCTTCGCCCCAGTGGCCGGCGATGGCCGTCGAGACGATGCCCATGAGCGGCACGGTGATGTTCGAGACGATGTTCGGGATCGCCAGGCGCAGTATTTCGTGATTCATCTTCATGACGGGTGCAAAGATAAGCCAAAAGCGGCGAATTTTCAGGCGGTGACGGCTTTTTCTCGATTTCGGGCACGTAATGTGTGATGGAATCCCGAAAAATGGATTACCTTTGCCGCGCAAATTCATCTTATTGAGAAGATACGAACATGAAAGATTCGAAAAACGACTCGACTCCGGTGCTCGAACGCTTCGCCCGTGACAAGCGTAAACGCACCGTGATCGCTACGGCGGAACGCGTCGAGCGTCGCCCGCGTTTGCAGCGTGACGCTGCCGACTCGGAGCAAGCGTCCTATTCGACCCGGTCCGGGCACCGGGCATCGTACAACCCCCATTTTACGGCCGACAACCGTCCCCGGTTCGAACATTCCCGCCGCGAGCAGGATGAGCGTCCGCACCGCAGCTACGGAGAGAAACCCCGCTTCGGCGAGCACTCCCGGTTCGAGGGCGAACGCCCGCATCGCACGTTCGGCGACCGCGAGAACCGCTACGATAACGAGGAGCGCCCGCATCGCACGTTCGGCGACCGCGAGAACCGCTACGACAACGAGGAGCGTCCGCGCCGTACGTTCGGCGACCGTGAGAATCGCTATGACAATGAGGAGCGCCCGCGTCGTGCCTCCGGATCGCGAGGCCCGAAACCCTCCTACGGAGAAAAACGTGCCGGGAAATTCGACGACCGCAAGGGCGGCAAGGGAGCCGGGAAATTCGCCGGGGAACGCTCCGGTAACAAGCACCCCCGCAAGGATGCCGACAAGCCGGCCTCCTATCCGAAATACGATCCGGCGAAGCAGACCGGAGAGATGCGTCTGAACCGTTTCATCGCCCAGTCGGGCATCTGCTCGCGGCGTGAAGCCGACGACTTTATCCAGGCAGGCGTGGTGACGGTCAACGGCAAGGTCGTGACCGAACTCGGTACGAAGGTGCTGCCTACGGACGAGGTGCGTTTCAACGACGAACCCGTACACGGGGAGAAGAAGGTCTATCTGGTTCTGAACAAGCCCAAGGGTTATGTGACCTCTTTGGATGACCCGCACGCGGGAAAGACGGTCATGGAACTGGTCAAGGGGGCCTGCACCGAACGGATCTATCCCGTCGGACGTCTGGACAAGAACAGCCTCGGTCTGCTGCTCTTCACCAACGACGGCGATCTGACCAAACAGCTCACACACCCCTCCTACCAGAAGAAGAAGATCTATCAGGTGACGCTGGATAAACCGCTGACGCGTGCCGACATGGACCGCATCGCCGAGGGTATTACGCTCGAGGACGGAGAGATCTTCGCCGATGAGATCTCCTATGTCAAGGAGAACAAACAGGAGGTGGGCATCGAGATCCACTCGGGTCGTAACCGCATCGTGCGACGCATTTTCGAGTTCCTGGGGTACACCGTCACGAAGCTCGACCGGGTTTACTATGCCGGTTTGACGAAGAAGAACCTCAAGCGCGGAGCGTGGCGTTTCCTGACCCGTGAGGAGGTCGAGCGGCTGAAGTCCGGACTCTACGAATAAGCGAAGATCGCACCGCCAGGCGGTCGGTGAATGGAAAGGCCCCGAAGATCATGCCATGATGATCTTCGGGGCCTGTTTTTTGAACTTAAGGTCTTGTCACCCCGGAGGGGACCGGAAGGTTTGCTGCCGGATGCCCTTCTCCGTGAAGGTTTGCTGCCGGATGTCTCTCCCCGCCGGATGCCTTCCTCCCCCGACGCGCCTTTTCCCGATGGGCCGCAGCGAGGGAACTCCTGCCCCTCCTTTCTTGCCCGTGGGTCAATGGGTGGCCTGATACCAGGCCGTCTGGATGTTGTCCGGGGCCTTGGAGTTCTTTGAGGGCTCGCTGACCGTGACTCCGGAGTAGTAACTGACGGGATTCAGCCGGTGGTTGAATTCCGAATAGAACTGGGCCGTGTACAATCGGCACGCTGGCGGAAAGGCCTTCTCGAGTTGCGCGTTGAATGCGTCGATCATCCCCTGGTCGGCGCAGCTTTCCTTGACGTACTGCTCCAGATCGAAAAAGAGGTGGTTGTTGAACCCTTCGTAGGACTGCAGGGTGTTGAGGTCGAAGGATTGCTGCGGAGCCTGTTTGATATCGCGCATGAGCGGAACCAACGCGTCGATCTCCGACATCACGGCCAGCGAGATGCATCCCGACTGCTCGTTTCCGGAGATCGTGTCCCAGTCGTATTCGTAGAACTCCCAGAACTCCCGGCAGACGGACTCGAGAGCCGCGCGGGTCGTTTCGTCGGAAAACAGGTGCGGGGTGATGCGCTCGTAGGGAAACCCGGCGGCCATGATCTCGCAGGGCGAAGCCACAACGTAATCCACCGCATGCCGCAGATCGTAGAGTGTCTCGATGTTGGCCATGAAGCAGGCATCGAAGATCAGGTAGTCGAACCGGATCGACTGGGCTTCGAGCACTTCGGCCAGTTCCGGGATCTCCAGTTCATTGCCCGAATCGCCGAACGAACGGGTCGGCAACGCTCCCGGAGCCGGGATCCAGAGATCCTCCTCACGGTTCGGACAAAGGGCATTCATCGAGAGATTTCCGGCCGTACGCGGCACCCAGGCCTTGCCGTGGCAGCCGATGATCAACCCGTAACGCCCGGCCGGGGCCCAGATCTCCACATCGGAGAGCATCGTGGCCACATCTGCCGGACTCTTCGCCGAGAATGTCTCGTACTCCTTGAGCGTTACGATCCGGCTGCTCCGGGTGCCGGTATCGTAGCAGATCTCCTCCAGAGTGGCCTTCCCCTCGTTTTGGGGCTGCCAGCAGATCAGCATGCGCCCATCCCCCGGAACGTCGGCACTGACGGCCCGGCAGATTCCGTCGATGTTCTGCCGGTAGAATCTGAGCAGATTCTCCCCCGGCATGTAAAGCAACACGGTGCGTGTGGCCGTTGCGGGACGTTGGTAGATGTCGATCTCGAACTGTTGCCGGTCGTTGTCGTAGTGGAGGGTGATCGCCCCCAGTTGGCGCCGGTTTTTTTCGTTATTGGGGGCGGTGGGGGTTACCGTAACGGATGTCTCGCCCGCCGCACCGCTTGTCGGCCGGACGGTGAATCCCTCTCCCGTGCAGGTCAGATTCCAGGGACTCTCGGCCCGGACCGTGAAGGACGCTTCGCCCGAAGCGTCTCCCGAGAGCAGCAACTCCTCGGCCGAGATCTCGATTCGGGGCGTTGCTCTCTCCTTCGAACAGGCAACGACGAGCACCGTCGCACAGAGCAGCGTCACCAGGGATCGCATCATCCGCATCATTTGTAGGTCCGGGGTTTGAGGTTGTTGAACTGCCACGTGCGATCACGCTTGTAGGTGTATCCTTCGGGCTTGTTCCAGTAGACGCGGCTGAAGTCGAAGTAGAAACCCTTGCGCTTTTTGCCGTCGACGACGTAGGGCGTGAGCAGCGGCACGAACTCCACCTTGCGGCTGATGATGCGGGCCTTGCCGTAGGCAAGCTCCTCGGCGGCCAGCACGTCGAGCGCATGATCGAACATCAGCACGTGGCGCGGGGTCTTCTCCGTGAATCCGTCGCCCGAGGCCACGATCGTACGGATCACACCGTTCATGCGATTGGCATAGGCCTTTTCGCGGACCTTGTCGCCCAGGGCTCCGTAGGCAAACGACATCATGTTGAGGATCTTCGGACTGAAGGGATCCCGGGCCAGGGCGTCGTTACCCAGCGAGACGAGCGATTCGAGCGTCGCCACGTCGGGTTTGTCGGGGTCGATGCCGGCGATGATCATGAGCATTTTGTCCAGATCGGGGTTCGTGGCCAGCGGTTTGTATTCGTCCCGGTAGGCAAAGCCGTAGTAGAGGTAGTAATAATCCTCGTCGGTGAGCGTCTCGTCGCCGGCATTGTAGCGCAGCATCAGGGCCGGATAGTAGAAGGGAGATTCGGCATCGAGCGTCCGATCGAGAATCATCTCTTCGTCGGGAACCCGGCCGGCGGCCGCCAGCGGGAGAAGCAGTACAAGCATCAGAAGTCGTTTCATGTCGGTCGTTTTCCGATAGGAACGCAAAATCAGCGCAAATCGTATCTTTCGATCAGGCTTTTGAATCGTTCACGCAGGTGTTGTGTCCCGGCTACAAGCGGCAGACGCATCGTATCATTGATGCGTCCCATGACCGAGAGGGCGCATTTCACGCCCACGGGATTCCCCTCCTCGAAGAGCGCTTTCACGGCCTCGTCCAGGGCTTCGTATTCACGGTCGGCGGCTGCGAAGTCACCGCGCTTGGCGTGGTTGATGCAGCTCATGAAGCGCTCCGGGAAGGCGTTGGCCGCCACCGAGATCACGCCGTCACCGCCGCGCCGCATCAGCTCGATGGCCATGCCGTCGTCGCCCGAGAGAACCAGAAAGCCTTCGGGACGGTGGTCCAGGATCTGCTGCATCTGCTCGATGTTGCCCGAGGCCTCCTTGATGCCGATGACGTTCTTGAAGTCGCGGGCACAGCGCAGCGTGGTTTCGGCCGTCATGTTGACTCCGGCACGCCCGGGAATGTTGTAGAGGATCACCGGCAGGGGCGAGTGCTCCGAAACGGTGCGGAAGTGTTGGTAAAGCCCCTCCTGCGAAGGCTTGTTGTAATAGGGGGTTACGCTCAGGATGGCATCGGCACCCCGCAGGTCGAATTCGCGCAGCTGGTCCAGCACCTCCGACGTCGAATTGCCGCCGCAACCCATCACCAGCGGAACGCGCCCGGCAACCTGGTTGGTGATGAACATGGCGATCACGGCCCGTTCGGGCATGTAGAGGGTGGGGGTTTCAGCCGTTGTGCCCAGGGCCACGATGTAGTCCACTCCGCCCTCGATCACGTAGTCGACCATCCGTGCCAGAGCCTCGTAGTCGACCCGTCCGTCGGGTGTGAAGGGGGTGATCATGGCGGCTCCTACGCCGGCGAGTTTGTGTTGTAGCATGGTCTTATTCGTTTTTGATTCTTGATATTTTGTCGTTTTTCCTGCAAGGGTCCGGAGGTCAGAACAATTCGCCCTGCTGGGGCTTCGGCTCTTCGTTCCGTGACGGTTCAGGGGGTGTTTCGGACATCGGGTCCGCTTCCCCGGCCTTCGGGGCGGGCTCTCCGGATTCCGGCATTTCCTCGGACGTCGGGGCTGCCGGGGCCGGACTCTCGCCCGGGGTCGGGCTTTCGCTTCCGGATGCCGGGGCAGTCGGGGCCGGACTCTCGGACGAGGGCCGATCTTCGCTCTCGGGCGGGTTGCCGCCTGCTGCGGTCTGTTCCGTCGTATCCGACGTGCCGTCTTCGGCGATCATGCGGAAAAACGCCTCCTCGGTGAGGATCCGTATGCCGAGTTTTTCAGCTTTCTTGAGTTTGGCCGGGCCCATCTTCTCTCCGGCAACGATGTAGTCGACATTGCTCGAGACGGCGGCCAGATTGCGTCCTCCGTGTGCCTCGATCAGCGCCTTCATCTCGTCGCGGCTGCGTGAAAAACGCCCCGACACAACGAAACTCTTCCCGGCCAGGGCCTCCGAAGCCAACTCGCGGGTCGAGGCCTCGAACTGCAGCCCGGCTTTCCGCAGCCGTCCGATGATCGACAGGTTGGTCTCGTCGGCAAAGTATTCGATGATGGCGTCGGCGATGCGTTCGCCCACCTCGTCGGCCTCGACCAGCTCCTCGCGCGTGGCGTGCATCACGGCATCGAGCGTGCGGAAGTGCTCGGCAAGGTATTTGGCCGTGGTCTCGCCCACGAACCGGATGCCCAGCCCGAAGAGCACCCGCGGGAAGGGGATCTCCTTCGAGCGCTCGATCGAGCGGATGATGTTTTCGGCCGACTTCTCGCCCAGACGCGGCAGCGGGGCCAGCTGTTCGGCCCTGAGGTCGTAGAGGTCCGCCACGGTGCGTACCAGCGAGTTGTCGTAGAGCAGTTCGACGGTCTCCTCGCCCAGCCCCTCGATGTCGAGGGCCTTGCGGCGGATGAAGTGGATGATGCGCCCGATGATCTGGGGGCGGCAGCCGCTCTGGTTCGGGCAGTAGTGCTTGGCTTCGCCTTCGTAGCGTACGAGCGGTGTTCCGCATTCGGGGCAGAACTCGATATAGCGGAACGGCTGGCTGTCGGCGGGACGTTGCGAGAGATCGACGCCCGTGATCTTGGGGATGATCTCCCCGCCCTTCTCGACGTAGACCATGTCGCCCGGGCGGATGTCGAGCCGTGCCATCTGTTCGGCGTTGTGAAGCGTGGCTCGCCGGACGGTGGTGCCGGCCAGCAGCACGGGCTCGAGGTTTGCAACGGGGGTCACGGCCCCGGTGCGCCCGACCTGGAACGAAACGCTGTCGATGCGCGTGAGGGCCTGTTCGGCCTTGAACTTGTAGGCCACGGCCCATTTCGGCGCCTTGGCCGTAAAGCCCAACTGCCGGCGTACGGCGAAGTCGTTGACCTTGATCACCACGCCGTCGGTCGGGAAGGGCAGCGCGTGGCGTGCCGTATCCCAGTAGCGGATGAAGTCGTCGATTTCTGCGACGTTGTGGCAGATGCGCATCCGGTCCGAGATCTTGAAACCCCATTCGCGGGCCTTCTGCAGGCTCTCCCAGTGGGTTGTGAAGGGCAGCTCGTCGCCCGCTATCTGATAGAGCGTGCAGTCCAGGCCGCGGCGCGCCACGACGGCCGAGGCCTGTTGTTTGAGCGTTCCGGCGGCGGCGTTGCGCGGATTGGCGAAGAGCGCTTCGCCGTTGGATTCGCGCTCGGCGTTGAGCCGGTCGAACGAGGCGTAGGGCATGAGGATCTCGCCGCGGATCTCGAAATGCGCCGGATAGTCGTGGCCCCGCAGCCGCAGCGGCACCGAACGCACCGTACGCACGTTGGCCGTCACGTCGTCGCCCTGGACTCCGTCGCCGCGCGTGACGGCCCGCGTCAGCGTGCCGTTGTCGTAGGTCAGCGAGATGGCCGTGCCGTCGAACTTCAGTTCGCAGACATAATCCGTCGCTCCGGCTTCGCGTTCGATGCGGGCGAGGAATTCGTGCAGTTCGTCGAGCGAGTAGGTGTTTCCGAGCGAGAGCATCGGATAGCGGTGGCGGACGGTCTCGAATTCCGTCGTGAGGTCGCTGCCCACCCGCACCGTCGGCGAGTTCGGATCGGCGTATTCGGGATGTGCACGCTCCAGATCCTGGAGTTCGCGCATCATCGTATCGAATTCGAAATCCGAAATTTCAGGGGCGTTTTCGACGTAATATTTGAAGTTGTGCAGTTCGAGCTGGCGTCGCAGCTCTTCGATGCGTTCGCGTATCATACCTATGGAATAACGTGCGTAAAGTTACATATTTTGCCGGGAACGACGGTGAAAAACAAAAAAAATGCAAAAAAAAATTGCGGATGTGGTGCGATATTCAAATTTTGCTTATACTTGCAAAAAATTTCCAAGCACTACCATGGCTAAACAGAATATCGGAAAGAAACATATCGTAACCAGTTTCCACAATCTGACCCCCGAGATGCAGGAGGCCGTGAAGGAGAAATATCCGCTGGGGTTCACCGACTCGATGATTCGCGTGGATAAACCCAACGGCGATTTTTTTTATGCCGTGCCCTACGACACGGATGAGGTGGCCTACATGATCAAGATCGACGTGAAGATCGACGATTCGGCGCAGGACGACGATAAGGACTACTACGACGACGATCTGAAGGGTGCCGACGAACTGCAGGGTGCCGATGACGACTCCTCGGATCTCTCCGAGTCGTCGGATGATGACGTGGATATCTGACGGTGCGACGCTGGCGATTCCTCTCCCTGTTTCCGTGCCTGCTTGCCGCTGCTTGCGGGCTGGCCGACAGCGAGCGTGACGAGAAGAACCGCTACGAATACTTCACCTTTTTCGACAAGACTTTCGAGGCGTTCTGCCTGGAGCACTTCGATTCGGACGGCAACGGCCGCATCTCGCGTTACGAGGCGCAGCGTGTGCGGGAGATCTCGTGCCCCGGAGCGGGCATTGTCTCGCTCGCAGATCTGCGGGAATTTTCGAACCTGGAGCGCCTCGACTGTTCGGGAAATGACCTTACGGAACTGGATCTTAGCGTCTGCTCGCGGCTCATGCGGGTGGATTGTCACGACAACGATCTGGTGAGTCTCGAACTGGAGGATCTGCGCAGTCTGGTGTGGCTTGACTGTTCGGGGAATGTCCTCGGGCTGCTTGATCTGACTTCGAATACCTCGCTCTGCACGCTGGATGCCCGCAGCAATCGGCTCTTGTCGCTCGATGTGTCGACCTGTTCGTCCGCGTTGCAGGCCGACGTGCGGGAGAATCCCGAACTGGCAACGGTCTATTGTGCCGCGTCCCAGGGAATCCGCTTTGACGGCATCACCTCGCTGGTCATACGATAACCCCGGAACGGCGGTGCGGTTGCGTCACAGGCCGTCTTCGTAGGGTTTTCCGATCCGTTTTTTGCGGCACGCTCCATACCGGAATATCGCCCCGACGGGAAACAGAACCCCGTCGGGGCCTTGTTTTTTATAATTTGTTGAAAAGTCCCCTCCCGAGATTGCGCTTTTCGCGGATTATTTCGTACCTTTGGATGCAAAAAATCTTTTGTAACCTAATAAATTGATTCGGATACAATGAAAAATGTAGACGTGATCCTCGGCCTGCAATGGGGTGACGAGGGCAAGGGCAAGGTTGTGGATGTGCTGACTCCTCATTATGAGGTGGTGGCCCGCTTCCAGGGAGGTCCCAATGCCGGTCACACGCTGGAGTTCGGCGGGGAGAAATACGTGCTCCGCTCGATTCCCTCGGGAATCTTCCAGGGCGGGAAGACCAACATCATCGGCAATGGCGTCGTTCTGGATGCCATTCTGTTTCGTGCCGAGGCCGAAGAGCTTGCCAAAAGCGGCCACGACCTCACCAAACAACTCTGCATCTCGAAAAAGGCCCACCTGATCCTGCCCACGCACCGCATCCTCGATGCCGCCTATGAGGCAGCCAAGGGAAGCGCCAAAATCGGTACCACGGGCAAGGGAATCGGTCCTACCTATACGGACAAGGTCAGCCGCAACGGCATGCGCGTGGGCGACCTGTTGAGCCCCGATTTCGAACAGATCTACGCCGCCGCCAAGGCCCGTCACGAACGAATCCTCCGGAGTCTCGATTACCAATATGATATTACGGAGCTTGAGACCCAGTGGTTCGAGGCCGTGGAGTATCTCCGCCGCTTCCACATCATCGACAGCGAGTATTTCGTCAACGACTGTCTGGCGCAGGACAAGTCGATCCTTGCCGAAGGAGCCCAGGGTACGTTGCTTGATGTTGATTTCGGTTCCTATCCCTTCGTAACCTCTTCGAATACCGTCTGCGCCGGTGTCTGCACCGGGTTGGGGGTTGCCCCGAACCGCATCGGTGAGGTCTATGGCATTTTCAAGGCCTACTGCACCCGTGTGGGCAGCGGACCCTTCCCCACGGAGCTCTTCGACCAGACGGGTGAGAAACTTTGCGACATCGGGCATGAGTTCGGTGCCGTGACGGGACGCCGCCGCCGTTGCGGATGGCTCGACATGGTGGCGCTGAAGTATTCGATCATGATCAACGGCGTGACGCAGCTTATCATGATGAAGTCCGACGTGATGAACGACTTCGACACGATCAAGGTCGCCACGGCCTATGAGATCGGAGGTCGCCGCACCTCGGAGTTCCCCTATACGATCACCGACGATCTGAAGCCCGTCTACACGGAGTTCGAGGGTTGGAAGTGCGACCTGCGCAAGTGTCGCACCTACGAGGAGTTCCCCGAGGCGTTCAAACGTTACGTGGAGTTCATCGAGCACCAGACCGGCGTGCCCGTGCGGATTATCTCCGTGGGTCCCGACCGCGGTGAAACCATCGTCCGCCCGCGGGCTTAAGAAGCCCGCCCGGCTAAGAGCCGGGTTTTAGGGGCGCCCGCCTAAGAGGCGGTTTCTAGGGGCGGTCGAAGGGTGGAGGGATTCTGATTCGGTTCCGCGCTTCGACCCGGTGGGGCAGAGACGGGTTTCCGATTCGGCTCTGCGCTTCGGACGATAGGGCGGCGAAGGATTTCCGACCAGGCTCCGCGCTTTTATATTTACGAAAAATCTTGACTTAACTTAAAATATGCTACAAAACCTCAAAATTCTGGTTCTGGCCAAACAGGTGCCCGATACCCGCAATGTGGGCAAGGACGCGATGACCCCCGAAGGTACGGTCAATCGTGCGGCACTCCCGGCCATTTTCAATCCCGAGGACCTCAATGCCCTCGAGGCCGCTCTGCGGCTTAAGGACCGTGTCGAAGGTTCGACGGTTCATATCCTTACGATGGGTCCTCAGCGGGCCGCCGACATCATCCGTGATGCCATGTTCCGCGGTGCCGACGGCGGTTATCTGCTTTCGGGACGTGAATTTGCAGGCTCCGATACGCTGGCAACCTCCTATGCGTTGTCGTGCGCACTGAAGAAAATCTCCCCCGACGTGATCTTCGCCGGACGGCAGGCCATCGACGGCGATACGGCACAGGTAGGACCGCAGGTTGCCGAGAAACTCGGTCTTCCGCAGGTGACATATGCCGAGGAAATCGTCGACGTCAAGGAGAAGTCGCTGGTCATCAAACGTCGTCTGGAGCATGGCGTCGAGACGGTGGAGTGCCCGATCCCGGCCGTTGTGACGGTCAACGGCTCGGCTGCCGAGTGCCGTCCGCGCAACGCCAAACGCGTGATGAAGTACAAGGGTGCGTTGGCCGGTTCGGAGATCGCTGCGGCTCCCGAATCGCCCGCCGCACAGCGTGCCGCCGCGAAACCTTATCTGCAGATCGTCGAGTGGGCTGCCGCGGATGTTGATCCGGATCCCGCACAGCTGGGATTGCAGGGCTCGCCCACGAAGGTCAAGAAGATCGAGAACGTCGTCTTCGCCGCCAAGGAGGCCAAACGCCTCACCTCGGCCGACGAGGATATCAATTCACTGATGGTCGAACTTATTGCGAGCCACACGCTCGGTTAATGCGCACTGAGATGAACAACGTATTCGTATATATCGAGATGGAGGGCGGCAAGGTCGCCGATGTGAGTCTCGAACTGCTGACCAAAGGCCGTGAACTGGCCACCACGCTCGGCGTGAAACTCGAGGCCGTGGCGCTGGGACATAACCTTGCGGGTCTGGAAAAGGAATTGGCAAAATACGGCGCCGATACGGTGTGGGTTGCCGATGACGAGCTCTTCGAGCCGTTCCGCACCCTGCCCCATACGGCCGTCATGTGCGGCTTGATCGAAGAGGAGAAGCCGCAGATCGCCCTGTTCGGCGCTACGCCCGTGGGCCGCGACTTCGCACCGCGCGTCTCGTCGGCCCTGCACAGCGGTCTGACGGCCGACTGTACGCAGCTCGAGATCGGAGACCACAAGGATGCCAAGAGCGGCAAGGAGTACAAGGATCTGTTGTATCAGATCCGTCCGGCCTTCGGCGGCAACATCATCGCCACGATCGTCAACCCGGACCACCGTCCGCAGATGGCTACCGTCCGCGAGGGCGTCATGCGCAAGGAGTATGCCGCACAACCCGGCAAGGGCGAGGTGAAGACGATCGACTGGCGGAAGTTTGTCAAGGATACGGACCTGGTGGTGAAGATCGTGGACCGTCAGATCGAGGAGCGGAAGATCGACATCAAGGGGGCCTCGATCATCGTGGCCGGCGGTTACGGCATGGGCTCGAAGGAGAACTTCAAGCTGGTGCATGATCTGGCCGACGTGCTGGGTGCCGAGGTCGGTGCGAGCCGTGCGGCGGTTGATGCCGGCTTCACGGACCATGCCCGCCAGGTGGGACAGACCGGCGTGACGGTCCGCCCGAAACTCTACATCGCGTGCGGTATCTCGGGACAGATCCAGCACACGGCCGGTATGGACCAGTCGTCGATGGTCATCTCGATCAACACCGATCCCGATGCGCCGATCAACAAGATCGCCGACTACGCCATCACGGGCGACGTCAATGAAATTATCCCCAAGATGATCAAATACTACAAGCAAAACTCGAAGTAATGGCTAATTTCTTTTCAGATAACAAGGATTTGCAGTTCCACCTGGATCACCCGCTGATGCGGAAGATCGTGGAGCTGAAGGAGCGCGGCTTCGCCGAGAAGGACCTGTACGACTATGCGCCTCAGGATTTCGACGACGCGATGGACAACTACCGCCGCGTACTGGAGATTGCCGGCGGGGTTTGCGGCGACGTCATTGCGCCGAACGCCGAGGGTGTCGACCACGAAGGTCCCCGTGTGGTGAACGACCATGTGGAGTATGCTTCGGGCACGGTCGAGAACATGAAGGCCGTAGTCGATGCCGGATTGAGCGGCATGACCCTCCCGCGCAAGTACGACGGTCTGAACTTCCCGCTCATCTGCTTCGTCATGGCCAACGAGATGGTGGCGCGTGCGGATGCCAGCTTCGAGAACATCTGGGGCCTGCAGGATTGCGCCGAGACGCTCAACGAGTTTGCCTCCGAGGAGCAGAAGGAGAAGTTCTTGAAGTGGGTGTCAGCGGGTGCGACGTGCGCCATGGACCTCACGGAGCCCGATGCCGGTTCGGATCTGGGTTCGGTGATGTTGAAGGCAACGTGGTCGGAGGAGCGCCAGACGTGGCTCCTGAACGGCGTCAAGCGCTTCATTACGAACGGTGACGGCGAGGTGTCGCTCGTCCTGGCCCGTACGGAAGAGGGTACGACCGATGCCCGCGGTCTGTCGATGCTCGTTTACGACAAGCGCGACGGCGGCGTGAAGGTCCGCCGCATCGAGAACAAACTCGGTATCAAGGGCTCGCCGACCTGCGAACTTGTCTTCACGAATGCTCCGGCGCAGTTGGTCGGCGACCGCAAGATGGGTTTGATCAAGTACGTCATGTCGCTGATGAATGCCGCGCGTCTGGGTATCGGAGCCCAGTCGGTCGGTCTGTGCGAGGCGGCCTACCGCGAGGCGCTGAAGTATGCCCACGAGCGTGCCCAGTTCGGCAAGCCGATCATCCAGTTTGCTGCCGTGTCGGAGATGCTTTCGAACATGAAGGCCAAGCTGCAGGGTGCCCGTGCGCTGCTCTACGAGACGGCCCGCTTCGTCGAGATCTACAAGCAGTACACGCACATTTCGCACGAGCGTTCGCTGGAGGCGGAGGAGCGCCAGGAGATGAAGTTCTACAACCGGCTGGCCGATGGTTTCACTCCGCTGGTGAAGCTCTTCTCGTCGGAGTATGCCAACCAACTGGCCTACGATGCTATCCAGATCCACGGCGGTTCGGGCTTCATGAAGGATTACGCTTGCGAGCGTCTGTATCGTGACGCCCGCATTATGAATATCTACGAGGGAACGTCGCAGCTGCAGGTCGTGGCGGCGATCAACGCCGTGACGAAGGGCACGTTCCTCGAGCAGATCGGACGCTATGCCGCCGAGGAGTATGCGGAGACGATGGCTCCGGTTGTCGAGAAGCTCAAGGCGTTGACGGTGAAATTCTCGGAGATGGTGGCCCGTGTCGAGGCCGGCGAGAAGGAGGCCCAGGGCTTCAAGGATTTCCACGCCCGTCGTCTGGTTGAAACGGCCGGTCATATCATCATCGGCTACCTGCTGGCGCGTCAGGCCGGACAGGTTGCGGAGTATGAGTCTTCGGCCCGGATCTTCGCAAAGCTGGCCGAGGGCAAGATTACCGAGGCCTATACCTACGTGATGAACTCCACGCCGGAGGATGTCGCCCTGTTCAAGGGCGTTGAGGAGGAGACGCTCTGATTCTCCCGTCGAACGTGAAAAAGATCCCCGGAACCTTTGCCGGGGAGGAAAAAGAGCCGCAACCCCTTCAGGTTGCGGCTCTTTTCGTGCAATGCGGGGCGGATGCTACGCCTTGGCTGCGACCGGTTCGGCCACCGTACAGCGTGTCGTGCCGAAGAGGTTGAGTTCAAGCTGCCGGGCAAGGAATGCCAGCGCCTTCTGTGCCTTGACGGAGTTCCCGGCCGCATCGAGCGGGGGTGCGAAGGCCGCCAGGCCCATGACGCCCGGTACGACCGCCATGATGCCTCCGCCGACACCCGATTTGGCCGGAAGTCCCGTCTGGAAGAGCCAGTCTCCGGTGTGTTCGTAGAATCCCACGGTGGCCATCAGCGAGACGATCCGCGGCGTCAGCTCCGCACGGAAGACCCGTTTGCCGGTTGTGGGGTTCACGCCGCCGTTGGCGATCGTGGCGGCTGCGGTGGCCAGTTGCGAGGCCGTCACGCCGAGCGAGCATTGCCGCGTGTAGAGGTCCAGCGCCATCATCGGGTCGTCGTAGATGCGTCCGTAGTTCTTGAGCAGCCAGGCGATCGAGCGGTTGTTGAAGTTGGTGTCGCTTTCCGAACGGTACAGTTCGTCGATCACCTCGACGGGCGAGCCGGCCAGTGCCGTGAGAAAGTTGACGATCGATTCCCATTTTCCGGCGCTCTCGCCCACGGGCTTGATCATCGAGCAGGCCGAAATGGCCCCGGCGTTGACCAGCGGTGTCGAGGGGTGGTCGTTCTCGAGCAGGATCGCCATGATCGAGTTGAAGGGGAGTCCCGTGGCGTCGGCGCCGATCTTGCGGAGTACCTCATGATCGCTGTACTGCTCCATGGCCAGCAGGGCCGTGGGAACCTTCGAGACCGACTCGATTCCGAAGCGAAATTCGGTGTCGCCGACCGTCAGCAGCGTGCCGTCCGGAAGGCATGCCGCGATGCCGAAGAGATTCTGTGCGACGTTTTTCAGATAGGGGATATAGTCGGCATTTTTGCCGCCTGTCTCCGTCTTGCAGTGGTCGTAGGCGGCCCGAAGGGCCTCGCCGACCGACGTTTTATCGATTTTACGGATCATGGTGTGGGGTTATTTCCGGTTGTTTTTGTCGGTTTTGTCCTGTCGAGTGTCGGGACGTGCCGCCGCAGGCGAGGAGGCGGTGGAACTTGCCCGAGCCGTCGGGGCGGTTGAGGCCGCCGCCGTGCGGGTTGAGTCCGTCGGGTCCGGAGTCGGGGAGGCTTTGCGCGGTGTTGGCGATACGGTTGTCGAAGCCTTTCCGGAGGCTGTTGCCGAGGCCGGTGCGGCGGGCTGCTCCCAGTGGAAGGGGGCGAACTCGGCGGCGGCCTGCGGGTCGCGCCACGAGGGCTTGCGCATCGAATAGATCACGAAGGGGATGGCCACAACGAGCAGGCAGCCGATCACCAGAACGGAGTACCAGACCGTATTGCTGCCCGTTGAGATCTGGCTGGGCGGCACGAAACTCAGCACGAAGGCCAACAGTGATCCGAAGAATCCGACCAGACCGATGGTCCACATCAGGGCGTTTCCCTTGCCCAGCCGGAACGGACGCGGCGTGGCCTTCATCTTGTAGCGCAGGACGATGGCCGCGGCGAACATGAGCATGTACATGATCAGATAGAGCAGGACGGTGAGCTGTGAGAGGATCTGGTAGAACGACTGCACGGAGGGCATCACCACGAAGAGCAGCGCCAGCAGCGTGACGATCGCGCCCTGTATGAGCAGGATGTTGCGCTGGACGCCGGCGCGGTTGGTCTTCTGGAAGAAGGGCGGCAGGTAGCCGGCTTTTCCGACGGCGAAGATACCCTTCGAGGGACCTGCGACCCACGTCAGTACGCCGGCCAGTACGCCGAACATCAGGGCGATGGCAATCACGGGCCCGGCCCAGGAGATGTGCAGGTACTTGAAATAGTTGTCGAAACCGATCAGCAGCGACTGCGTGAGGCTGATGTCCTTGGCCGGGATGATGAATCCCAGCGAGAAGGTCCCCAGTACGAAGATGGCGACGGTGACGAGCGATCCGATGATGATCGCCTTGGGGTAGTTCTTCGACGGATTCCTGACCTCCATGACGTGGATACCCATCATCTCCATACCGGCGTAGAAGAGAAAGATGCTGCTGGCCAGCACCAGATTGTCGAATTTCGACAGATCGGGGAAGAAACCCTGCGACATGTCCATGTTGTTATGGCCTCCCGTGGCGATGTAGATGATTCCGAGGAAGATGAGCAGCCCGGCGGGAATGATCGTTCCGATCATGCCGCCCCATTTGCTGATCTTGCCCACCCAGTCGAGCCCCTTCAGGGCAATGAAGGTGGCGATCCAGTAGATGGCCATGACCATGCAGAGGGTGAAGAACTTGTTCGAGGCGAGGGCCATGTCGTGGGGCTCGTTCGTGCCGATGAAGGCGATCGTCACGGCTCCGAACGTCAGGACCGTGGGGTACCAGATCGTCGACTCGATCCATTGGAGCCAGATGGCCAGGAAGCCCGTCCGGGCTCCGAACGCCTCGCCGACCCAGCGGAAGACTCCGCCCTGTTTGTCGGAGAACATTGCGGCGAGTTCCGCGGCGACCATCGCCGTGGGGATCAGGAAGACGATGGCGGCAAAGAGGTAGTAGAAGGCTGACGAAGGTCCGTAGACCGCCTCGGCAGGCAGCCCGCGCAGACTCACGACGGCCGTGACGTTCATGATCGCCAGGGTCATGACGCTCAACTTGAACCCCGTAGAAGTGGTAGTTTTCTTTACATCCATAATGGCTTGATTTGAATTTTGTCACACGTGGGGTTGCAACTACCGTGCAAAAAACGCCTTTGTTCGCTTTTGTTCTTTTCCGATGTGCGATTGTCGCCGCAAATGCGTATATTTGTCTGTTGGGACCAAACCGATCGAAACGATGAAACGACTGTCGATACTTTTGATGTGCGTGCTTGTGGTGATGACCTCGTGCGGCCGGCGCCGGAATGCCGCGGCGACCGATTCCACGCCCGAAAAACCGGCTGTCTTCCTGCCGGCGATCGCGCCCTCGCGCCTCTCCCCCGCGGAGCAGCGTGAATGGCTTCGCTGGCACTACTGGGACCGCTTCGACTTCTCCGATACGCTGTTCCTGGCGCGGACCGATACGGTCCAGCTCTTCGAGGCCTATGCCCGTTACATTGCGTTGATCTCGGACCGCCCGGCCGACGGTGCCGCCATGGATACGCTCATGCGGAAGGCCTCGACGTCGCGTCGGATGCTGGACTGCTTTTCCAGAATGGCCGAAATGGTGCTGCATGATCCCAATTCGCCGCTTCGCAACGACGAATTCTATATCCCGGTCCTGGAGGCGCGGCTGCGTGCTCCGTGGTACGACGAATACGAGCGCATTGCCCCGCAGTACGACCTGAAGATCGCCATGCAGAACCGCCTCGGACAGCCGGCCAATGACTTCCGCTATACGCTGGCGTCGGGACGCTCCGGTCGGTTGTATGGGTTGCAGGCCGAGTATGTGCTGCTGTTCATCAACAATCCCGGCTGTGCGATGTGTCGTGAGATCCGCGAGGCGATCACCTCGTCGCCGATGCTTTCGGAGATGATCGAGCGGGGACGGCTGAAGGTCCTGGCAATCTATCCCGACGAAGACCTCACGGAGTGGCGCGCCTATCGCGATCAGATGCCGCCGTCGTGGATCAACGCTTATGATCAGGGATGTGTCATCCGCGAGGAGTCGCTCTACGATCTGCAGGCCATTCCGGCGCTTTACCTGCTGGATCGCGACAAGCGGGTGTTGGTGAAGGACTCCACGGATGTGGCGCAGATCGAGGAGGTGATCGACCGCCGGGGATGATTCCCGGGGGCCGGAGAGGGGGCGGACTGGAGGACGTCGGGTGACGACGGGTGAGCGGATGGGAATAAAGGACTGAAGGACGTCGTGTGATGACGGAAGAACGGATAGGGGAGAAAAGCTGCCCCGAGGAACCGCGAGGTGGGGTATGATTCCAGATGTAAGTTATAAGTCTTCCTTATCGTGCGATTGGAAAAGACAATCGATTTTTTATACGGATATCGAATTCTGTTCGTATCTTTGCATCAGAAACAGATAACAATACATACACACTCTTAATAATAAAGATTATGGCAAAGAAATGGCGTTGTACCGTATGCGGGTACATTCACGAAGGTCCCGAGGCACCCGAGCAGTGCCCGATGTGCAAAGTCGGCAAGGATAAGTTCGTAGAGGTTGTTGAATCGGAAGGCGACCTCGAGTTCGTGACCGAGCATCAGATCGGTGACGGCAAGGGCTCGAGCAAGGAGCTCTGGGAGGGTCTTCAGAACCACTTCATGGGCGAGTGCACCGAGGTGGGCATGTACCTGGCCATGAGCCGTCAGGCCGATCGCGAGGGCTATCCCGAGATTGCCGAGGCTTACAAGCGTTACGCCTGGGAGGAGGCCGAGCACGCTTCGAAGTTCGCCGAACTGATCGGCGAGGTGGTATGGGACACGAAGACCAACCTCAAGAAGCGTATGGAGGCCGAGTGCGGAGCCTGCGAGGACAAGATGCGTCTGGCCCGCATGGCCAAGCAGGAGAACCTCGATGCCGTACACGACACGGTACACGAGATGGCCAAGGACGAGGCTCGTCACGGCAAAGGCTTTGAAGGACTCTACAAGCGTTACTTCGGCAAATAAGAATCGATTGCCCGAGTTGGGCCGATGACGGGGATTTTTACTCCTCGCACATACAAAGAGAGCAGAAGATCCGATCTTCTGCTCTCTTCTTGTTTCGGGGTTTTCCCGAGGTGGCCTTTCGGTATTACGACCTGTTCGGACCGTCGGGAGGCACCGTGTGAATTTCACCTCCCGGCCCGCCTCCCTTTCAAACAAGAGGGCGGGATGGCCGCATGGCACGATCCCGCCGTCCTTGGGTATCTCTATTTACCTTCCAAAGCCTTCCGGATGGTCTCTTCCAGCTCCTTGCCGCGGAGATCCTGTCCGATGATCCGGTTGTTCTCGTCCAGCACGAAGATGGCCGGGACGCTTCGTATGCCATAGAGTTTGGCTACGGCATTGTTCCACCCCTGCAGGTCGGAGGTGTTGATCCACTCCATACCGTCGGTTTCGATGGCGTTCAGCCAGTTTTCACGCTTCGTATCGAGCGATACGCTGATGATCTCAAGCCCGGCTCCCTTGTATTTTTCGTACATGCGTCGTACGTTGGGCGTTTCGGCGCGGCAGGGTCCGCACCAGGATGCCCAGAAATCCAGTATTTTGAGCTTGGCCTTTATGCCGTAGAGCGATACGGGTTTTCCTTGCGGATCGTTCTGTGTGAAGTCCGGGGCGATCTTTCCCTCCTTGATGTGAATCATGTTGTCGACCTGTTGTTTCACCGCTTTTCCCGGACCTGTAAGCAAGGCCTTCTCTCCCAGCAGGGCGACCTTCTCTTCGAGGGCCTGTCCGGCAGCCAGCCTTTTACTCTGCATCCACACAATGGCTGCAGCAACGATATTGTCGGTTTGCCGCAGCAGACTGTCTTCGAACTGCTCCTGTGCCACCTGAAGATCGTCATATACGGCCCGCAGGTGCATCTTGCCGAAGAGATCGTCTTTTTGTACATACTCTTTGTATGCTTCTTCGATCGAATCTTTCCGGGACTCGAAAACCGCGATCCGGTCTCTGTAGTCATCCCACTCCTGCTGCAGAGCTCCTCCCGAGATGCGGGCACGGCCATTCCCGTCGGCTTCGAGGCGATATTCCCGCACCTGGGGTTCGAAAAATACGGGAATCTCCCGTTTTACATCCGGTATGCGCAGCCAAACCATCTCGCAGGACTCGTTCACCGGGATTTCGAACCGTCCCCTTGTTATTTTCGCAGTGTTCAGCAGCGAGTCCTCACCTGCCGCATTCAGCCCCGTCAGTTCGACGAGGGAGCCTTCTTCGGCATTGGGAAGGTTGCCTGTTATTCTGTATGTTGACGTCTTGTTGCAGGATGCTCCGATCAACAGAAGCATGCCGGCCATCATCACTTTTTGCATCATTGTTTTTTCAGCTTGTTGGGTTGTTATGGAATAGTTCTCTTTTGCAAGTCACCGGAGTCTTCTGTTCCGACAAATGAAGAGTTTCGTCCGGTGGGAAAATAACCCCAAATGCCGACAGGTTATCTTCGGCATCCGGGGTGCAATTAGTTACGGGCCCTGCTCCGAAGCGCCTCGAGAGCTCTCCGGAACCGGTTTCTTATCTCTTTTCTACAATCCTTCATACTCCTTGGCCGTGACATCCACGATTTTGCCCAGACCTTCGATCTTCAACGCTTCGGTGATCGGTTCGTCCTCCAGCGAAGGAATGTCATAGAGCCGGAAGGTGCCGACGTTCGGATCGTCTGGTTCGGCATTGGTCTTGTTCGAGCAAACCAGCAGCCGGCTTGTATTTTCCTGTAACCAGGATGGAGCATCCCAACTGGAAAATTTGTGATACTTGAAGACGACGATCTCCTCGCCGGGATCCAGTGCCAGGATCTCCCGGGCACTCCCGGGATTGGCCAGGCTGACCCGGTAGGCCTTGTTGTCGGTGGCATAGAAGAGGGCATTGAGCGTGGGGTGGAGGGCAAAGAGCCTGGCATTGGCAATATCCGGACCGCCGATCTCCCCGTAATAGAGCTGTTCGACTTCGCCGTATTTGAGGTCCATGCCGTAGAGATAGTACCTCGGACTGTCCGGATCTTTCAGTACGGCAACCGTCAGCGAATTATTCCCGGTGTCGTGGGAATCGATGAACACCATGTCGCGTCCGGTTTCGACGTCGAAGAGTTGAGTGCCGGAACACTGCATGACCGAAGGATAGCCGTTGACTCCGTATTTGGTAAGGAAGCGGCGCCCGTCGACATCATAGAAGATAACGGCAAAATTATACCAGGGCTCATCTTCGGTGGTATATTCCGGATTATCCCAACTGTCACAATAACTGACTCCAATGAATGGAGCGGCTCGGAACGGAGTCTTGCCTTCCACCATGTTGATGGGATAGGAAAAGAAGGCGGTCATATCGCACTCGGTCCGGTAGATATTGCCCTCCTCGTCGATAACCCACCAGTCGGGAAGTCCGTCCGTGGGGATCGTCTCGATGGCGCTGCATGTTACCTGGAGTTGGTCGGACGCGATGCCGAAATACCACTTCAGATTGGTATCGTCGCTGATCTGGAAATCGTTCCCGGTAAGGGCAAAGGACCCCTTGTCGGTCGTAAGTGCCGGGAATCCGAATCCTTCCGTACCTGCGCCGACGAAGAAGATCTTGAGCGGTTTACCCATGTCAAAATCGATGTTCTTCCACAGATCGGGGTAGAGCACATCCTTTTCACCTTTGTCATCCTTGGCGATCAGATCGAGACGGGTCCGACCGTTGTCGTCGCAGGCGATCAGCCAGCCGGCAGCTCCCTCATTGATGACCTTGAGGTAGAAGTCCTGAATCCAGGTGACACCTGTCGAAGGATCCTTCACCTCGAAGAATCCCGTGTAGTCGCCGTCGGCGAGCTGAACCGGGTAGACGAGGTTCTGTTCGTGGCTGACGATGAACTCGTCGAGCGTAGCCCCCTTGTCTGCATCGGCATTGCGCGGGACGATCCGCCACGTATATTCATACTGGGAAGGGTCGATATCCTTTGACGAATGGATTTTTGGGCTGATCTCCAGGGTCGACTTATAGGCGTAGGCCTGGTATACGTTTTCGAGGTCGATGCCGCTGATGGTCACCTCGTTGATGTCGTGATAATCATAGTTTCCCTTGTCGCCGTAGCAGCCCGTCGCAAGCACGGCCACCGAACAGCATGCGGCTGCAATCTTATAGTAGAATGAATGGAATTTCATACGATTCAAAATTTACCGGTTAATATTGCGAATCGGGGCCCATCTCCATCGGGGTCTCACCATCCTCCTCATAGACGGGCGGATTCTGCTCGTCGAGCCAGCGCTGCATGTGTTGACCGATGAAGCGGATGTAGGAGGTCTGTTGACCGAAGTCGTCGCTCAGCCACTTCTGACGGTCGATTCCCATGACATCGCAGATCGTGATGGCCTTTTTCATCGAGTAGTCTCCGAAGATGTTGTTGATGTCACCCCACCACCAGTCGGGTTGTGGCAGTGTCTCGTCCATGACGATCACCCGTTGCAGATCGATACGGCGGCGGTTGTCATTCTTGTCGACAAGCTCCCGGGAGTAGAGGAATTTCAACTCATCGCTCTCCTGCAGGGCGATGGTCAGAGCCCGGCTTTCGGTTTGCAGCACTTCGGTGCGCAGAAGCGTGATGTCGAGTTTCGTGCTGACCTCGTTGGCTGGAATGATGCACTCGGTTTCGAATGGTTGATAATCGACCCCTTCGACGGCGTTTTCCATTTTGCCCTTCAGCTCTTCGGGGATGACCGTTTCGAGGACCTTCACCTGGAATTTCCGGTCGTAGTCGGCTACATTGCCGATCAGATTGATTTGCAGGGAGATCTTACCTTCGAGGATCTCGCCGGCGATCTGCCCCCAGGCGAAGGGGATGGTATCGGCACGGAGCAGGGGTTGAATAGCCTTATCCATGTGATCGAAATAGATGCCGCTTTCACCCTCATAGGTGTCGAGATCCTTCTGGCAGCCGCTCCAGAAGAGGCTTGCGGCCATGGCTGTTATGATAAGAATTCGTTTCATGATGATGTCTCCAAATTAGTTGTATTGCGTCTCTCCGTCCGGTATGGGAAGGACATAATCATTGCTGCTCAGCGTGACCGTGACGTTGGCTCCGGTCGATCCGGGAATCGAGGTACGTTTCAGTCGTTTGTAATAGAAGAAGAGCTGGCCTTCACCGAAGAACTCCTTGCAGTATTCACTTTCGAGCAGTTTCTGCGGAGAGCTGATGCTCGTCGAGGTGACACCGCGGTTGCGGCGGAACTGGGTCAGCGTCTCCATGGATTCATCGTCCTGTCCCTTCTGTGCCTGGAGTTCGGCCTTGATGAGGTACATTTCACTGACACGCAACATGGGGATCATCTGTGAATAGAGAGAGTCTCCGCCCACGTACTTCTGGAAGATGCTGTATTGGACGCGCCCCACCTCGGCCGTCGAACGCAGGGAGGTCTGATAGCGGTAGTCGTCCCGGTCGGACAGGGAATAGAGGCTCTCGATCACTTCGGCGTTGGGATCCAACAGACTCTCGGGCTTCAGACGCGAGGCGTCGAAGAGCGACGAGTAGAGCAGATCGACATTCAGATTCTGAAGTCCGAACAACACCTCGGTCGAGAAGATCCGGTCGGGTTCCGAGACTGTGATCTGCGCGTCGGTGACGAAGGGGAAGAATCCCGTGCGGTTGTGCTTGTCGATGATGTTCTGGCTCAGTTCTTCGGCCCGTTGGGTGTCGCCGATGTACATCGAAGCCCGTGCAAGGAGCGCCTCCACGGCGTAGTAGTTCAACCGCAGGTTCCGATAGGCGAGAAATGCGTCCCCGGGTTTTCCGCTGACGCCGTACGTGATCACCGGATCGTCCTTCAACTCCACCAGCGCGTTCTCCAGATCGGTGACGACCTTTCCCATGAACTCCGAAGCCTGCAGGCTCGGAGCCACATTCAGCGAGAAGGTCTCGTAGTAGGGGATTGAAATCTGATTTTCGTTCCCTTCGTAGACGGGGCCGAACAGCCGGAACAGATCGAAATGAAGCATGGCCCGCAGAGCCAGCGCCTCACCCTTGATGATGTGGTAATATTCGTCGGAGAGAACCGTTCCGCGCCGTTTCTCGCAGTTCTCGAGAATCTTGTTGATGTTGGCAATCAGGTTGTAGGCATTCTCCCAGATGCCGGAGATCTGATCCTGCGCCGTGGCGCCCGTGTAGTCGTACTCCGTAAAGGGGTAATAGCGGGTGAACTCCTCGTTTACGTCATATCGCTGGGCAAGCACCTCGATCATCCCGCAACTGAGCGCTCTTCCGTAAAGGTTGTCGGAGTTCAGCTCCACGTAGACGCCGTTCAGGGTCTGCCTGAAACCTGCCACCGTGCTGAACGCCGTCTCTTCGGATACCTGGTCGCTGGGTTGCACGTCGAGCCACTTGGCGCAGGATGCCAGCGCCAGGGCCATCAGGGCAACTATGATTGGTCTGTATTTTTTCATGGTGGTATGCTTAGAAATTAACGGTTAACGACAAAGATACGCTGCGTGCAAAGGGGTAGCTGATACCGCGCTCGTCTTCGATGGTTGCGAAACGACAGATGTCGTTCATGTAGGCACTGACGATCAGGCCCGAAATGCCGGCCTTGGTCATCCATTTCTGCTGGAATTCATACGAGACACGTACCGACTCGAGTTCGATGTAGTTGTTCTTCTGCACGAAACGGGACGACATGGGGGTATATTCCGTCAGGGAGATGCCCTTGAACTGGGCGATGTCGCCGGGTTTCTGCCAGCGGTCGTAGAGCGCCCGCTTGTCCTGATTGACCTTCAGCCCCTCTTCCGAGATGTTTTCCACCTTGTTGTAGAGCGTCGAGTTGAATTGGTCGGCACCCCAGCTGTAACGCAGATAGAAGCTGCACGAGAAGCCTTTCCAGTAGAGCGAACTGTTGATCGTTCCTTCCATATCGGGGTTCGTGTCACCGATGAGCACCTCGTCGTTGTAGCTGTGCGTGAAGGTCCGTTTCCCGGAGGCCGTCAGGAAGATTTCGCGTCCCGTTGCGGGGTCGATACCCTCCGAACGTACGGCATAGAGCGCCGTGGGGCTGCCTCCGTCGTAGTAACGCATCAGACTCTTGGTCTGATTCTCGGCGTTGTATTGCGACAGTTTGTCGCCGATGCCGTCGTAATAGGCCGTGTTGTGGCGGAAGTCGATACCGACGGTCCAGTTGATGCGCTGCTCCGGGTTGTAGAGGATCGCATAACTGATGCTTCCGTCAAAACCCTTGTTGATCTGCCGGCCGATGTTCATCAGACGCGAGGAGGTACCCACCGACAGCGGAATACCCACACTGGCCAGCAGCGGGTCGGTCGTTTTGTTGTAGTAGTCGAAGGTCAGATGCAACCGGTTCCGGATACTCAGGTCGATACCGTAGTTCAGGTTGATGGTCTTTTGCCAGTCGAGGTCCGGGTCTCCGAAGCTGTTGATCAACAGACCTGTTCCGAAGTTGTTCATCATCCAGTTGTTGAAACGGTAGGTCGTAATCGAGGAGAAGGACCCGAAGTTCTGGTTTCCGGGATTACCGATCGATACACGCAGTTTGAACATCGTGAAGGCATCGGTCAGATTCTTCAGGAACGGCTCGTTGTAGACGTTCCAGGCCACACCCACGGCCCAGGTGTTCGTAAAGCGTTTGTTGGTTCCGAAGACCGAGGAGCCGTCCGAACGCAGGTTGACATCCAGCAGATAGCGGTTGTCGTAGGAGTAGTTTCCGTTGAAATAGAGACTCGTGCTTCGTTTCTTGTAGTCGGAGTAGCTCGGTTTGCCGCCCTCCGAATACTGGTTCGAGAAGGCCGGGGTCGTGAAGTCACCCTCGGGGAAGCCGATGGCGTCGAAACCCTTGGTCACGTTCGTGGCCTCCGAGAGGCTGGCACCCAGAACGGCATTGATCTGATGCTTCTCGCCGATCAGCTTACCGAAGGTGGCCGTCACGTCACCGTTGTAGTTGACCCCCTTGTCGGAGGTGTTTTGATACCAGCCCTTCATCAGAATATCCTCTCCGTCGAACTGGGTGTCCGAGGGCGAGGTGAAGACTTCCGTTTCGTCGATGTTCTTCTGTACGCTGAAACGGCCCCGCAGATAGAGGTAATCCAGCGGGCGGTATTCGAGCTGGAAATTGTTCTGTACGGCGAGCCCGTTGCCGCGGTCATAGCTGTTCTGGGCATCGTTCCACATGGGGTTTCCGACCCAGATTTCGGTATATCCGACGTTGGCGGGATTGCTGTAGGTCCGGGCTTCGAGCCATTGGTCGATGCCACCCGTTTCGTTGTATTTCCGATAGTAGGGGTTCGCCTCGGCATAATCCGAGAAGGGTACCACGGGATTGCTCAGATTGGTGGCGTCGATGGTGAGCTTGTTCGAGAAGCTGAGTTTCCCGACGCGGTAAAGCAGGTCGACGTTGCCGCTGAAGACCCGACGGCTGGAGTTCTTCATGACGCCCTCCTGGTTGTTGAGGTTCAGACCCACGCCGTAACGCATCCGCTCGTCACCGCCTTCCACATAGAGGTTGTGCCGTTGGTTGAGTCCCAGGCGCAGCGGTTCCGACATCCAGTAGGTGTCGACGCCGCGTTCCACTTCGGCCAGCAGGTCGTTGTAGCGCTGCTGGAGCATGCCTTCACTGGCCACCAGGTTCGAGTCGAAGCGACCGGCCAGGCGTTCGAATTCGAGCTTTTCACGGGCGTTCATCAGATTGTAGTCGCTCAGGTCGGCGAACGAAATGTCGAAGTTGCCGCTGTAGGAGACACGGAGCTTTCCGGGTTCGGGGCTCTTGGTTTCGACGACCACGACACCGTTTGCCGCCTTGGCACCGTAGATGGCCGTTGAGGCGGCGTCCTTGAGCACCGTCACCGATGCCACGCGGTCGAGGCTCAGGTCCATGATGGTCTGGAGCGTTGTCTCGAATCCGTCGAGGATGAACAGCGGCTGGTTGGGGTCCTCGCCGAAGACCTCCTTGAACCCGACAATACTTGTTTTACCGCGGATTTCGACGTCGGCCAGCTGGTTGGGGTCGGATCCGAACATGTTGTTTTCAAGGAGTGCGAAGGAGGGGTCGATCGTCTTCAGACTCTGGATGATGTTGATGTTACCGGCATTTTTGAGCTCTTTCACGTCATAGGTGGCGTACGATCCGGTAAAACTCTCTTTGGTACGGTTGTAGATACCCGTGACGACGACCTGGTCGATCGAGGTGGTATCCTCCTCCATGATGAAGACGAAATTGAGGGGGTCCTTGACCTGAGCGAAGTTGATAGTGTGTTGCTGCCGGACCATACCCAGATAGGAGACGACGATAGTCTCCTGCGGCCGGGATGTTTTGATGCGCAGGGTGAATTCTCCGTTCACATCGGTGACTACGCCGGCTCCGGTTCTCTGACACGCGATGCTTGCTCCGATGATCGGCACATTGTGTTTGTCACAGACCCGGCCGGAGATTACCTTGACACCTTTTTCTTCCGAGCTGTTTTGTGGAGCCGCGGAGGCCTCCTGACCTTGAACGAATGACACGGGGAATGCGATCATCAGCCACAATACGGCGATGACCTGCCATCGAAAGTAGAATTTTCTTGTTTCCATTCGAGTGGGATTATTGTAAAACATTAAAAGTGAGGTATCTATAATATTATGCAGCTTTGTTCAGCACAATGTGTCAATTTGGGGCCGTATTCATACAATAATTCAAGGGTTCGTTACGTTATATAAAAAACACAAAAACCCTCTTCCTGGCGGTATTGGACAAGAACACCGACAGGAAGAGGTGGTCCGTTGCATTTCAACGTTGCATCAACCTTGGGAAAGAAGCTGTTTCGTGCAGCTTCAGATCAAGTGTATGTCCGTTTTTTCTTTCCAAGAGAGTGATTGAGGAAACTAAGGTAGTAAAAAAAGCAGAATATCCAAGCAATCTGGACTACAAACTTGTAAAAATATTTTCCGGAATCGAAGGGAAAAATGCTTCGGTGTATTGCTTGCTCTGAGTTAAGATTCTGTATGTGAATTATTTGTGTTTTGGTCGCTCTTTTGGAAAGAGAAAGAGCGATATTTCCTGAAAAAAGTCCGGACGGGCCATTTTTCTGTCGATCTGCGACCGTATTCTCCCTCTCCCGGAATGTGCCTATTTTTTGTTTGCCTGCAGTCTTGCCTCAAAGAGATGAAAGGATCGTGAGGCGGCTTTGTCCACTCCGGTGTATATGTGTTTGATGGGGAAGTGCTCCGGAATCGGCTCACAATCCACGGCGCGGTTGTAAATGGCCCGCAGGTTACGTATGTAAAAGGAGATGGTGTTCGGACAGCATCCCGAGGCCTTCCGATGAGTCTCATAGGCCGTCAGCAGATTGGAATCCAGCTCTTCCAGACTCACCTCCTCATGCCTTCGGAAACGGATAAAGCGATTCAACACGGTCGTGTAGGTCTCGGCCGTGCCCCGGAGACGGGTGCTTTTCAAATGAATCGGACGGTTGCTCTGCAGGCCGATCGGAGGGTAGGGCTGCGACCGGTGTGCGAAGGTTCTGACACCTTACCCGAATCGCCCCTCCCGAATAGAAATGCCCGGTGCTTGTGCTACAGGAGCCGACGCGTCATTCAGGGGCGGTAGCCCCATTGCCGCAGCGCTTCGCCCCAATACCGTTCGACGGTCAGTGTCGTCTGCAGGTCGAAGAGGTATTCCTTTTTGCGGAAACTTCGCAACGTCGCCAGATAGCGCTCCATCGATGGCCGTACCCGGTTGAAATCACCCAGCGACAGCCGGTCGTAGATCTGTTCGACGATCGGAAGCGGATCGGCCTCGAGCTCCTCGAAGCGCACCTCGAAAAGTTGACCTTCGGGAATCAATTTCTTGTCGCGCTCGTAGCATTCGTACAGCGCACGATAGTTGAGTAGGATTTCGCGGTTGAGCTCCTCGGCCGAAATCGTCTGCATGCGCACCGCCTCGAGCGTCGAGCGGAAGAAGTTGCGGGTCGACTCGTAGACGACGTACGGATTGCGGATCAGGTAGATGAACTTCGCCCGGGGATAACGCTCCAGCAGCATTCCGACCCGTCCTGTGTGTGGCGGGTTCTTGCTCAGGAACTGCCGCTTGCCCGAGACGTGCAGTGCAATGCGCATCACTTTGTCCTGCGCTGCGAGAAACTCTTCACGCTTCTGCTCTGTTGCGGTGGCGAAGGTGAGGTAGCGGTCGCGGTATTCGGCCATGCGCTGCGGGAACATCCAGAAATGGTAGTGCGAACAGGGGGTCATGTTGCTCAACGCAAACTCCTCCTCCTGCGGAAGGTCCACGCTGAGTTGCATCGAATCGGTCGGACGCGACGACGGCATGACGGCGGCCATGCACCGCTTGAAGAAGGGCCGTCCCCACAGCATCAGGTGCGGGAAGACCGTCTGGTAGGTCGAGCAGTAGCCGAACCGCTCGTCGCACGAGAGCAGGTTGTGCGCATAGGTCGTACCGCTGCGCCAGTGCCCGATGATGAAGACCGGGTCCTCCATCTGCAGCGCAGGCAGTTTGTCATAGCGGCGTTCGTTGATTTCGAAGAAGGGGTCGAGCAGCCGCCGGACATGTTTCGTCAGCCGGTATTTGTTGCGGCAGGCTTCGTCGATCTCCGCTCCGCGTGTCACCGCCTCGAAGGTCTTCCGGTCGGCGCCGACCAGCGTGTTGACCGGCAGGTCGCTGAATTTCAGATTGAGAATGCCCATGCGGTTCACTATTTACGGATAGACTCGATGTCGATGCCAGTCTGCTCGCGGAGCAGGCGGCAGAATGCGGCGATTGCGGCGTCGTGTTCGGGGCCGATCGTGCTTCCCGCAAGATTGACGGTGATCCGCTCCGCGGCGTCTTCGTCCGGAGCGGTCTCGGCGTCCGGTGCGACGATCATTCCCACGGCCGACGTGAAGTTCGTCACCGGGTCAATCAGAATGAAGGCTCCCGTCTGCCGGTTCTCGCGGTAGCTGTCGAAGAGCAGCGGAGCGTCGGTCACGAGCGATACCAGCGCGATTTCGTTGAGTTTCATGCCGTCGGCCTCGACCGTCTCGCCGACGTTGATCTCCACGCGGTGGTGGATCGCCTCGACATGGGCCCGGGTCGTGTGGGTCGTATGCTTGAGGTAGAAGGCTTTCGAGCGGTCGAGCGGGTGCTCGTCCATCCAGACCATCATGGCGCGGAAACGGTGCCCGACATGCGGCAGCGAATCGGGGTGCACGAGCATCTCGCCGCGCGAAAGGTCGATCTCGTCTTCGAGCGTCAGCGTCACCGACTGCGGGGCGAAGGCCTCCTGGAGATCTCCGTCGTAGGTGACGATGCGGGCGATGCGCGACGTGCGGCCCGAGGGAAGTGCGACGACCGGATCGCCGGGGCGGACGATGCCCGAGGCGATCTTGCCGCTGTAGCCGCGGAAGTCGGCATCGGGACGCAGGACGAACTGCACCGGGAAACGGAAGTCGCGGAGGTTGATGTCGCGGTCGATCGGTACGGTCTCCAGGAAGTGCAGCAGCGACGGCCCGTCGTACCAGGGCGTACGTGCGCTGCGCTCGACGACGTTGTCGCCCTCGAGTGCCGAGAGCGGAATGCATTGCAGATCGGGGATGTCGAGGTGCTGTGCGTCGATCCAGGCCCGGTATTGGCCGACGATCTCGCGGAACCGTGCCTCGGAGTAGTCGACGAGGTCCATTTTGTTTACGGCCAACACGATGTGGCGGATTCCGAGCAGCGAGACCAGATAGCTGTGGCGGCGCGTCTGCGTAATGACGCCCGTGCGGGCGTCGACCAGGATGATGGCCAGATTGGCCGTCGAGCCGCCGGTGATCATGTTGCGCGTATACTGTTCGTGTCCCGGGGTGTCGGCGATGATGAACTTGCGGCGGTTGGTGGCGAAGTAGCGGTAGGCCACGTCGATGGTGATTCCCTGCTCGCGCTCGGCCTTCAGACCGTCGCACAGCAGGGCGTAATCGATGTGGTCGCCGGCATTGCCACAGCGTTTGCTGTCGCGCTCGAGGGCGTCGAGCTGGTCTTCGTAGAGCTTCTTGCTGTCGAAGAGCAGCCGGCCGATGAGCGTCGACTTTCCGTCGTCGACCGATCCGGCGGTCAAAAAGCGCAGCAGGTCCTTGCGTTCGTCCTGTGCGAGAAATTCCTCTATGTTGCGTGCCATGCTGATTCCCGGTTAAAAATATCCTTCGCGTTTTTTCTGCTCCATGCTGCCCTCCTGGTCGAAGTCGATCACGCGGGTCGTGCGTTCGGAGCGTGTCGTGGTCATCATCTCCTCGATGATCTTCTCGATGGTGTCGGCTTCGCTCTCGACGGCGCCCGTCAGCGGGTAGCAGCCCAGCGTCCGGAAGCGCACCTTGCGCATCGTGGCCTTGCGCCGCAGCTCCTCGGGCATGCGGTCGTCGTCGACCATGATCAGGTTGCCGTTGACCTCGACCACCGGGCGCTCCTTGGCGAAATAGAGCGGCACGATGGGAATCCGCTCCTGGCGGATGTACTGCCAGACGTCGAGCTCCGTCCAGTTCGAGAGCGGAAAGACGCGGATGCTCTCGCCCTCGTGTACGCGCGTATTATAGATGTCCCACAGCTCGGGGCGCTGGTTCTTGGGGTCCCACTGCTGGAACTCGTTGCGGAATGAGAAGATGCGCTCCTTGGCGCGGCTCTTCTCCTCGTCGCGCCGCGCACCTCCGAATGCCGCGTCGAACTTGTGCTTGCGCAGGGCCATCAGCAGCGCCTGGGTCTTCATCAGGTCGGTGTGTACGCGGCTGCCGTGGGTGAAGGGTCCGACGCCGGCTTCGTAGGCCTCCTTGTTGTATTCGACGATCAGGTCCCAGTTGTACTTTTTGGCATAGGTGTCGCGGAACTCGATCATTTCGCGGAATTTCCACTTCGAGTCGATATGCATCAGCGGGAAGGGCACCTTCCCGGGGTAAAAGGCCTTTTCGGCCAGGCGCACCATCACCGACGAATCCTTGCCGATGGAGTAGAGCATGACCGGATTGCGGAATTCGGCCGCTACCTCGCGGATGATGTGTATGGCTTCGGCTTCGAGCGTTTTGAGATGGCTCAACTGATACTCTTTCATATTATTTTTCGGTTCTGATGTTGCCGATCCGGTCGGCTTCCGATGATAGTTCTCTGTTGTGTGTGATCTGCGGCAGGAGGTGCTGCAGCAGCTGTTCGGTGCAGGCTCCGACGCTCCGCCCCGAGGTGTCGATGCGCAGCTCCGGACGCTCGGGCACCTCGAAGGGTGCCGAGATGCCCGTAAAGTCGCGGATCTCGCCCCGTCGGGCCTTGGCGTAGAGGCCCTTTACGTCCCGGCGTTCGCACTCCCCGAGCGGCGTGGCCACATACACCTCGCAGAAGTCCTCCGTGCCGACGATCTCCCGGGCCATGCGGCGCAGCTCGCGTGTCGGACTCACGAAGCAGGCCAGCACCACGACGCCCGTATCGACGAAGAGCCGGCAAACCTCCGCCACGCGGCGGATGTTCTCCCGACGGTCGGCCTCGGAGAATCCCAGCCCGGCGTTGATGCCGCAGCGGACGTTGTCTCCGTCGAGGATCCGGCAAAGGATGCCGCGGGCCGAGAGTTCGCGTTCGAGGGCGATAGCCAGGGTGCTTTTGCCCGATCCGGAGAGTCCCGTGAACCAGACGACGGCGCCGCGGTGTCCGAGCAGTCGCTCCTTGTCCGTTCGGGATTCCATGCGGTCGAAGATTGGATGAATGTTTTCCATGGAGCAAAGGGGTTAGGCGGCCGCCTCGAAGGGCCAGAACAGCGGGATGAGTGCCATCGATACGGCGAATGCGATGAGATTCAACGGCAGCCCGATCCGCACGAAGTCGCGGAAGCGGTAGTTGCCGATTCCCTGCACGATCATGTTGGTCTGGTAGCCGATCGGCGAAGAGAAGCTGCACGATGCGGCGATGCAGATCGCAACGAAAAAGGGCATGGGATCCATGCCGAGCTGAGCGGCGGCCGACAATGCCACGGGAAAGGCGAAGGCCGCCGCGGCGTTGTTGGTGATGAATTCGGTGATGAGGTTGGTCGTGATATAGAGCACGGCCAGCACGATCCACGGCGATGCGACGCCCGAGAGCCCCGTAAGTCCGGCTGCGATCCAGTCGGCAAGGCCCGAGTTGACCATGGCACGGCTGATGGCCAGCGCCGAGGCGATCGTAATGAGGATGTCCCACGAGATGAATTTCGTGTATTTCTTGGCCGGGAAGATGTCGAAGCAGGCCATCAGCACCGCTACGATGCAAACCCAGAAGAACATGTCGAGTTTTCGGCCCGGGATCAGATCCGCCATGAAGGGCATGCTTCCGAACGTGGCCCCGGCGATCATGATGACCAGCAGCCCCAGGGCCAGCCACTTCTTCCAGCGCGGGCAGGCGGGACGATGCTCCGATCCGTTGCTCAGCATCAGGAAGACGCGCGATTCGCCCCATGTCTCGATGAACGATCCGTCGGTATCGAGCACCAGCGTGTCTCCGGCCCGGAATACGGCTTTGTCGAGCTCTTCGATCTCCACGCCGTTGCGCCTTACGGCCCGGATTTCGGCTCCGTAATGGCTCTTGAAGTCGAATTCGCCGAACGGGCGGTTGATACCCGGGAAGCGGGGACCCAAAACGGCCTCGACCAGGCGACTCGGCTCCTCGTTGCGGACCGTCTCTTCATTGGGAGTATCCCCGGGCAGGCGCTTGTCGCCGAAGAAAATCAGATACAACCCTCCGACCAGGGCGATGCACCCTCCGACCTTCCCCAATTCGAACATCGTGAATCCTTCGAAGCCCGCATCGAGCATCATGCCGTGTACGACCAGATTGGTCGATGTCCCGATCAGCGTACACATGCCGCCCAGAATGGCCGCATAGGAGAGCGGGATAAGAAATTTGCGTACGGCGAGTCCCGATTTCCGGGCCCACTGCTTGATGATCGGAATGAAGACCACCACGACGGGTGTATTGTTCAGAAAAGCCGACACGGAGGCGATCGTGGGCAGGATGCGCAGATAGCCCTTTCGGACGGTTATGCCGCGTTCTGAGGGCAACAGCCATTTGACCAGATGTCCCAGGGCATCACTGCGGCGTACGCCTTCGCTGATCAGGAAGAGCAGCCCGACGGTGATCATCCCCTTGTTGGCGAAGCCCGCAAGCGCCTCGTGAGGAGACAGAACGCCCGTGCACATGAAGAAGACCACACCGGAGAAGAGCACGAACCCGGGCCGCAGCCAGTCGGCAATCAGGGCCCACATCATCAGACACAGACCTGCGAAAACGATCCATATTTCGAGATTTGCTCCCATAATTTGTACAAAATTACCATTTTATCGGCGGTGTGCCAAACTTGTCCCGCCGGCTTTTGCTCCGATGTACAAGGCTCCGGAACCTCGGATTTTTCATTTCCGATCCTGAAATATGGATGTCGTTTTGTGAGATTTTTCCTCCTGCGGAACAACTGTTTCGAAGGGGAAACGGTAATGTTGGATTGTTTGTTATATCCTTGTAGATTAGCTGGTTGTATTTAGGGCGTGGCTCTGCTCAGGATGGTCGCGTTTGAATTCTCTGCAGGGCTTCTTTACGGGAGCCTCTATTCGGATGAAATGCTTTTCGAGGATGGAGGATGCGCCTTGTCCTATTGTTCATTTTGAACAATATTCTGGATCTTTGGACTATAAAAAGACCTGTTTGGCGGATCTGATTCGGGAGCCAGATTGTCCCAATCCGCTTTTTGCGGAAAAGATTCCCGGATGCTCTTGCCTTCCCTTTTCTTTCCGAAAGCGACAAGATGAGGCCCGGGTCATGCCTGGAAAACAAAAAGGAGAACCGTTTTCGGTTCTCCTTCGTATTCGTAGCGGGAGAGAGACTTGAATATCAGTGATTATGGGCTGCATATCAATATGTTATGCCTCGTGTTTGATAAAAAGGTATTCCAACAGGGTTTAGTTATATCAATTATTTAACTTTATTCAACCACCATTTCAGAAGGTATCCGAAAAACACCTTGTAGAATAATCGGGTCATATACATCCATCTTTACTCGACAAACCATTTGTGTTCAGACTCTCCTGCAAGAGCCTTTGATACTCCGCTTATAAACTCTGCAGCATTACGGCTTCTTGCGAGAAACAAATCTATGTAGCTGGACTTGTTGGCCCCGGTAAAGAGGTTGAATACCCTCCAAAGATCAATTTCTCGTTGCTTGTTGCACGCAAATGTCGCATCGTTGTAATAGGCTTTTGCAATGGTGTTCAGATGGCAATCCGTAAATTCGAATGCCGGGAGTTGTTTCCGTTGAGCCGGAGGAAGAAACTGATAAAGTCGAGCCTTCCCCACAAGTTGTGCAAACTGGCTCTCTGTCATGGAAATATCGAGTAAAGCCTTCATGCGTTCCAAATGCTGTTTGGCGTTATAACTGACAATCAGCTCGGTCATCTTTGCCATTAGGCTGGACGTATCTGTTACTCGTATCTCTTCATACAGCCCATCTGTCGATACGCACATGTTGCAACACACCATATTCTTAAAACCGACAAATACTTTGAACTTCTCAAAGCCTTTCTTACTGTAAAGGTTCTCCTGGTTGTATGCCCGAACGCCTCCTACGCTCAGATTGAGCCTGCATCCGTCGATTGTTTCCGTAATGGAGGGGATCTCCATGCAGAACATCATCCGTTCGTAATAGATGGTCTTATCCTCTTCCGTAAGCTCCTTTACTGTCTTGTGAATGGCTTCCGGTGTCCGTCCCTTGATAATATGGCTTACCCTTATTTCGGGCTCTTCCACGATGCAGTTTCGAAACATCCGTTGCGTACACTCCCATACGGTTTCTATAAACTGACTATGCGAGATGGTCACCTCGTTGTCTTTGGAGAATACCGGAGTGATACAATCATTTTGCAGGTGATCGAGTGTAACGGCCTTTGTGTTGGCTTCGATGAAAGGCTTGCGAGTTTTTACCTGGGGACCTTCCCGGAATGGAGATATGATCTGTTGTGATGTAGTGTCTCGGATTTCTTCCGGATCTGTCAGAGGCAGGAATGTTTTATTGGGCTGTTCGGCCAACCGGATAACTGATTCCATAGTTTACGTGAGATTGGGTTTGACATTGGTTGCACCAGTCGAGGATTTGCATCCCGACTTGTTCGGTAAGAGGAAATTCGGACCTCCCGGAGAACAGTTCCGTACGATCTTTGGAAGCAAGTGCATAGTGTTTCATATTTACGTCAAATACGATGGTGAACTCATAATCCACATTGTCTCGTTGCACGGCTTTGAGCCCTACTTTTTCAGGGATCATCTTTCCGTTTCGTTCATTGAGGACATATTCCTGCTTGCTTCTCATTGTGCAGATGACATGGCTCGAAGAGTTGAGTATCCGTTGGATAAAAGCATTCTGGCGAGGTGTGACCTTGGCCCAGTTTGCAAAGGAGTTTCCTTGTAGATTGGCATGGAAATCCAGCAGATAATCCCAACAATGAGAAATACTGTCAATGATGATAACCTCCATCCCGGCACTTTCGCAAATACCGATAGCCTCGATATATTTCTCCGGATTATAAGGCTCTGAAAGCGCGAGGACATTGTAAGATCCCAAATGAGCATAAAGGTCTGCACTCCCGTTTTCGGTGTCTATGACGGCAATCTTTGACCAATCGGAGGTCATGCCGTGTGCTATGAGAAGAGACGAATAGGTCTTTCCGGAACCCGAGGCTCCTTGTAGGGCTAACCGCATTTTGGCAGCCTTGCGTTGTGAATGTCGTAATTGCATGATATATTCTGGTAAGGGATTAAACATGAAAAGGGCTGCCCCTTCACTGGAAAGGACAGCCTTGTAAGAGAGCATAAGAGTCCGGTTAAAGCACCTCTACGGTGGTAAATTGCGGATTGTCTCCTGCATTGTGCAACAGGAAGAACTGCTCTCCGCTCTCTTCGGAGATCACCTCCGAAATGACAGGATGGTCAAGCTTCTCTACGGGGTACTTCGATGTTACGGCGCCTGCCTTATCGCCATATCCGAAGAAATATCTTCCCGTCTGCTCGTTACGGATAATCCGAATAAAGGAGATTCCTTTCCATTCCTTGAACTCTTCAAGGGAAAATGATCGCAAAAATTTCAATGAGTTGGACATAACCATAGCTTTTAGATTCGACAATACCGCGGGAAATATATTATCCCCAAAGGATAGTCGGGGTCGCACCCCAACTGCCAAAGGCAGGGGGGGGGTATGAGGGGAATATCCTGCGTTCGAACAGATTTCGGATTTTTTTGGAAATATTTTTGCTTTTTGAAGGATGTATAAGGACTCGCAATGTAACCTTTTTTGTTCGACTGTTTAGTATGCGAACTTATTTTGTTACAATAAATTACGGATATTCAGTTATCCTATATTTAATAGTCTATTCTACGAGGAACCGGATTGGAGCGATGAAAGGACTGGCAAAAAGCAATCCCGCGCTTAAATTTACGCGGGACTGCTCGAGGGTTAAAAATTGACGC
>CALUJN010000075.1 GCA_944320985.1 uncultured Alistipes sp.
TTTCGGGTAATCCATATTGTAGTGACAGCCCACCGACTCCTTGATCTCGCGGCCCTGTTTGATGATCAGGTAGGCCACGGCGATCATGTTGCGCAGTTCGCACAGTTCGCGGTTGGGTTTGGTCTTGTTGTAGAGCTCCTCAGTCTCCTCGAAGAGGATCGACAGGCGCCGCATGGCGCGTTTGAGCGAGAGGTTCGAGCGCACGATGCCCACGTAGTTCGACATGATCTGCTGCACCTCGCGTTTCGACTGGATCAGCATCAGCATCTCTTCGGTATGCTGCGTGCCGTCGAAATCCCAGTCGGGAATCCCCTCCTGGAAATTCACCTTGTCGAGGAGTGCCGTGGTATGGCGTGCCGCCTGGTCGGCGTAGACGACGGCCTCGATGAGTGAATTCGAGGCCAGCCGGTTTGCCCCGTGGAGCCCCGTGCAGGAGGTCTCGCCTAGCGCGTAGAGGTGTCGGATGGAGGTTTCGCCGTTGGTGTCGACCCGCACGCCGCCGCAGCAGTAGTGGGCTGCCGGGGTGACGGGGATCCAGTCCTTGGTGATGTCGATGCCGATCGAGAGGCACTTTTCGTAGATGTTCGGGAAGTGGCTCCGGATCGAATCGGGGTCCTTGTGCGTGACGTCGAGGTAGACGTAATCCATTCCCATGCGGGTCATTTCACGGTAGATGGCCCGGGCCACGACATCACGCGGCGCCAGCGACTTCATCGGGTGGTACTTGTCCATGAACTCCGTGCCGTCGGGCAGGCGCAGAATGGCGCCGAAACCGCGCATCGCCTCGGTGATCAGGAAATTGGGCTTCTCGCCCGGGTTGTAGAGCGTCGTGGGGTGGAACTGGATGAACTCCATGTTCTCGGTGATGGCCTTGGCACGGTGGCACATGGCGATGCCGTCACCCGTGGCGACGACGGGGTTCGAGGTCGAGGAGTAGACGTTGCCGCAGCCTCCCGTCGCCACGATGGTGAATTTTGCGAGAATCGTCTCGATTTCGTTCGTCTCCAGGTCGAGCACATAGGCCCCGAAGCAGGTCAGACCGCGCGTATGCCGTGTGACGAATTCGCCCAGATGGTGCTGCGTGAGCAGGTCGATGGCGAAGTGGTGCTCGAGTACGGAGATGTTCGGATGTTTGCGGACCGACTCCACCAGCGCGCGTTCGATCTCGGCACCGGTGAGATCCTCGTGGTGGAGGATACGGTGTTCGGAGTGCCCGCCCTCGCGGTTGAGCTCGAAGCGCCCGTCGGGCGTCTTGTCGAAGCGCGTACCCCAGGCGATCAGGTCGGTGATCAACTCCGGGGCCCGGCGTACGACCAGCTCCACGGCCTTTTCGTCGCACTTGCCCGCTCCGCAGACCAGCGTGTCGTGGATGTGTTTCTCGAAGGTGTCGGGAGCGTACGTGACCGAGCAGATGCCGCCTTGCGCATAATTGGTGTTGCACTCATTCATTTCGCCCTTGGTCACGATCGTGACGTGTCCGTGGGACGCGGCTTTCAGCGCGAAGGAGAGCCCTGCGGCGCCGGAACCGATTACCAGGAAGTCGGTCTTCATAGGTTTCTTTTTTGCATTATGCGCCGCAAAGTTACAAAAAATAGTAACTTTGCCGCATAATTTCCGGCAAAAATGGAACGACATATCGACATCACCCGTTTCGATTACGGCCTTCCCGACGAGCGGATCGCCAAATTCCCGCTCGCCGAACGCAGCGCCTCGAAACTCCTCATCTATCGCAAGGGCGAGATTTCCGAACGTCATTTCGCGGATATCGGTTCGGTTTTGCCCGCCGGCGAGCTGCTCGTCTTCAACAACACGAAGGTGATCCGTGCGCGGATCATCATGCACAAACCCTCCGGAGCGCGCATCGAGGTCTTCTGCCTCGAGCCACACCTCCCGGCCGACTACGAGCGGGCTTTTGCCGTCACCGGAACGTGCGAATGGTCGTGTATCGTGGGCAACCGCAAGAAGTGGAAGGAGGGTTTCGTGGAGATCAACTTCGACCTGGACGGACGTGCGGAGCATCTTCGGGCGTGGCTTGTGGAGGATCACGGCCGTGAATGCATCGTTCGTTTCGAATGGACGGCGCCGATGACCTTCGGGCAGTTGCTCGAACACCTCGGACGCATTCCGATCCCGCCTTACCTGAACCGTGAGAGCGAGGAGATCGACAATACGCGCTACCAGACCGTCTATTCGAAGTTCGAGGGCTCGGTGGCGGCTCCGACCGCCGGTCTGCACTTCACCCCCGAATTGATCGAGTCGATGAAGCGCGACGGTTTCGAATTCGAGGAGGTGACGCTGCATGTCGGAGCGGGCACCTTCCTGCCCGTCAAGGATGAAGATGCCGCCCGGCATCCGATGCATACCGAGCACTTCGAGGTGCGGCGTGCGACGGTGGCGCGGCTGCTCGAGCGCTGGGGGCACATCACGGCCGTAGGGACCACCTCGGTGCGGACGCTCGAGTCGCTTGCGGCCCTCGGCTGGCGCATCCGAACCGCCGGGACGCCCGATGCCGGCCGGGTCATCGGACAATGGGAACTCTACGACATCCCGGCCGACTACACGGGGCGCGAGGCGCTGTCGGACCTGCTGGAATACCTCGACCGCGAAGGACTTGACCGGCTGAAGGCTGCGACGCAGATCATGATCACGCCGCTGGGTTACGAGTTCCGCATCGTGCACAACATCATCACCAATTTCCACCAGCCCAAGTCGACGTTGCTGCTGCTGGTCTCGGCCTACGTGGGCGACGACTGGCGGCGGATCTACGACTATGCGCTGAGCCATGATTTCCGTTTCCTGAGCTACGGCGATTCGTCGGTGCTTATGCGGTAAGAGGGCAGGGCTGCAGAAGAGAATGCGGACGGCCTGCGGGGAGGAACCCGGACCGGGGACGGTTGGCCGTTGCGGCGTCTGCGGAGGGTACGGTCCGCTTCCGGGGGACAAAAAGAACGGGACCGTTGAAGCCCCGTCCCGTTTAAACAAATTGGAAATGCATCCGGCCGGATGTGGCGCCGGATCAGCCGATCCGTCGGTAATAGGTCTTGTTCCGGAAGGCCCCCTGCTCCGAGTTCGAGGATTCGTAGCTGTAAACAAACTCCGTCGGGGTCAATACCTCGATGCGGAAACTGTAGGTTTCGCCCTCTTCGTCTTCACCCAGCAGCATGTCTCCCTCGATCGTATAGGTGAGATGCATCGTTATGACTTGCGGGATGTCGCCCTCCTCAAAGCTGTGGACGGTAACAACCATGCTGTTCGGGCCAATCTCGAGGAGATCTCTGTATTGCTCATACGGAACGGTCTCCCCGGTGTCCCCGAGGTATTCCTGATAGGCTTCCCATTTGCCCAGAAGGTCCTGCGGATCGAATTGCGGATCGTCGTCCTCTTTTTCCGAGCAGCCGCTCCATGTGAGAGCGGTTGCGCAGAAAAACAAAAGTGTGAAGATGCGTTTCATGGCTTTGTGGCGGATTAGAAGTTATAGCCGACCTGGATCGAGAAGTTCCGGTTGTGGAATTTCGCCTCTTTGCCCCACTCCTTTTCGATGGCCATGTTCGTCAGCCCCAGATCGTATACGACGCCCACGTAGTAGTGTTTCTTGAACGTGACGCCGGCACCGAACGAAAGCCCCATGTCGAAACGCTTGGCGCCGAAATGCTCCTCGTTGTCCGACGATTCACCGAAGAAGGGGGATTTCCCGTCGTCGCTGTTGCCTTCGGTGTCACTGTATTCATATTTGCATTTGCCACCCAGTCCGAATGCGAAGTAGGGACCGAGGTTTACCTGTACGTTCACCGAGCGGCTTACGTCCGCACGGAACGATGCCAGGACCGGAATCTCCAGATACATCGGCTTGTATTTCGTGGTCGACTCTTCGCTGTAATCCCCTTCACGGTAAGAATAGGACTCCTTGGCGCCGCGCGTCGTAAACAGAAGGCCCGGTTGTACGTAGAAGCCGTTGGTGATCGGAATATCCACTACGCCGCCGACGTGGAATCCCACGCGAGAGTCGAAGTTGAGCTTGTCGTCGGAATCCGGCCCATACTCGCCGGCAATGTTCGAGATGTTGAGACCTGCACGGACTCCGTACGAGATTTTGCCCTTCTGGTCCGAGCCGAACATGTCGCGGAACTCCTGGGCGGAGGTTGCCGTAATGCCCGTCAGAAACATTGCGGCCAGCATGAAGCATTTCTTCATCATGATAAGGAAAATTTGGGTACACCCCGGCTCCGAAGATGTGGTCATCTTAAAAAAGAAAGTGTGGAGCCGTTCGTTTATCTGGCGGGAGGCTCTGGTAAGCCCGAAAGCAAATAAACAATACCCCTCACCTGTATAGCAGAAGGCAGAGCACCTTTCATGCCGATACAAGTGATGAGTGCGTCGTTTTCCTTGCTTTCTTGAAATTTACCAGATTTCCCGTCAAGGATAAAAGCGAAACACTTTCATCAATATGTCCTGTCGTAGATACGACGGAACAAAGATAGAAAATGTTTTGCAAACCGCAACATCAGGTGGGGTATTGTTCGTGCAAATTTCGGGGAAATTTACTTGAAAATCAATATTGATTTTCAATTTTATTAGGTTTGATTCCGGGGCTTTCCCGCCGGTCGGATCCGTATGAGGCGAGGGCGGCGTCCGATCCCGGGCCCTGCTCAGAAGTCGTATCCCAGAGCGATCGAGATACTGCGGCTGTGGAACTGTGAGAGGCCCGAAGGCAGAAGGGGAGTTGGGATCTCTCCAGGAAGCAGGTTGCGGCATCCGACATCGATCCCGACGCGGAGGCAGACCCGTCGAAACGAGGCCTCGACACCGGCCAGCATGTACAGGTCGCTGCGACGGAGAAACCCCGAATCCCCGAACAGATCGATCCAATCCTCCGCCGTGCGGGCCATGCCGCCGATCCCGATGCCGTATGCGGCTCCGGCAAAAGGACGGATGCGGAATTGCCTGCCGAGGCGGAAGCGGTAGGTGAGCATCACCGGGATCTGCAGATACATCGGACGGAACGAGGTCCCGGCATGGCGACCGCCGCGGCTTACGAAGTGGACGCCCGTCTCGACATAGAGCGGAATTTGCTGCCACAGCAGGATCTGATCCGTGACGGCGAACCGGAATCCGATTCGCGGCTCTGTCGTTCCGTGTACATATTCTCCCCAGGCGCGGATATAGGCGATCTCGGCCCCCGCGCGGACCCCCAGGATATTTTTTTCGGGCTGTTGCGCCCGTAAGACGGGAGCCGCCAGCAGCGTGCACAGGATCAAAAGCAGTTTTTTCATCGGTATGACTACTCTTCGGAGCCGGATCCGTTTATTGCGGGGTGATTGCTCCTCCGCAGATCGGGACTCCAGGAGCAAAGATAACGGATTTGAACGGCATATCCAATATCCCTTTGCACGGCCTTTGCATCGGCATTGAAGGGGAATGTCCCTTTTTCGGCCCCGGTTCGTGAAAAAATTAACAATTATTAAAACCGCAATTCGCAATTATTTTGTACCTTTGCGGTGCCATTGAAGGAAACGTATTTTCAAGTACATAACATTCAAATTATTACAACTATGCAGATTGTAGAGATTCACGCAAGAGAGATCCTCGACTCGCGAGGCAATCCGACCGTTGAGGTTGAAGTTCGTACCGTATCCGGTGCTTTCGGACGTGCTGCCGTACCGAGCGGCGCTTCGACGGGCGAGAACGAGGCCCTGGAGCTCCGTGACGGCGACAAGAACCGTTATCTGGGCAAGGGTGTACTCAACGCTGTCAAGAACGTCAACGAGGTGATCGCTCCCGCCATCATCGGCATGAACGTTGCCGATCAGGTAGGTATCGACAAGGCGATGATTGCTCTGGACGGCACGCCGACCAAGTCGAAGCTCGGCGCAAACGCCATCCTGGGCGTTTCGCTGGCCGTAGCCCGCGCCGCAGCCGACTACTTCGGAATGCCCCTCTACCGCTATATCGGAGGTGCCAATGCCAAGACGCTGCCCGTTCCGATGATGAACATCATCAACGGCGGTTCGCACTCCGACGCCCCGATTGCTTTCCAGGAGTTCATGATCCGTCCCGTAGGCGCACCGTCGCTCAAGGAGGGTCTGCGTATGGGCGCCGAGGTTTTCCACAACCTCAAGAAGGTGCTTCACGAGCGCGGACTTTCGACGGCTGTAGGTGACGAGGGTGGTTTCGCTCCCGCACTCAACGGCACGGAGGATGCTCTGGAGTCGATCATCAAGGCCATCGAGAAGGCCGGCTATGTTCCCGGCAAGGATGTCATGATCGGTATGGACTGCGCATCGTCGGAGTTCTACAAGGACGGAATCTACGACTATACGATCTTCGAGGGTGAGAAGGGCGCAAAGCGTACCTCGAAGGAGCAGGTCGAGTACCTGAAGGGTCTGGTAGCCAAATACCCCATCGACTCGATCGAGGACGGTATGTCGGAGAACGACTGGGAAGGCTGGCAGCTGCTGACGGCCGAGATCGGTGGCAAGTGCCAGCTCGTCGGTGACGACCTCTTCGTTACGAACGTCGAGTTCCTGAAGAAGGGTATCGAAATGGGCTGCGCCAACTCGATCCTCATCAAGGTAAACCAGATCGGTACGCTGACCGAGACGCTGGATGCCATTGAAATGGCACACCGTGCCGGCTATACGTCGGTTACGTCGCACCGTTCGGGCGAGACCGAGGATTCTACGATCGCCGATATCGCCGTGGCTACGAACTCGGGCCAGATCAAGACCGGTTCGATGTCGCGTTCGGACCGTATGGCCAAGTACAACCAGCTGCTCCGTATCGAGGAGGAGCTCGGCGACGAGGCTATCTACGGCTACA
>CALUJN010000076.1 GCA_944320985.1 uncultured Alistipes sp.
GGCAGACCAACACCCACAGCACGTCGGCCATTTCGTCGGCGAGGTTGGCCCGTTCGCCGGCCTTGAACGACTGGTCGCCGTAGGTGCGGGCCATGACGCGGGCCAACTCCCCCACCTCTTCCGTGAGACAGGCCATGTTGGTCAGCTCCGAGAAGTAACGCACGCCGTACTGTTTGATCCAGGCGTCGACGCGCTCCTGCAATTCCTTTATTTCCATAATGAAACGTGTTTTGACTTAGTTGCTTGTTGCCCGGCGGGGACTTTGCGAAGACCGTATGCTCAATTGACCCGGATGAGGTTCAGCCCGTCACGCAGGGGCACGATGACATTCTCCACGCGGGGATCCTCGACCACCATGCGGTTGAATTCGATCAACGCCTGCGTATGACGACCCCCGTGAGCCACGGGCTGCACGACCTTTCCCGACCAGAGGATGTTGTCGGCAATGAGCACCGAGCCGCTGTGTACCAGCGGCCGCCCGCCGTTGTCGCCCATCAGCATGCGGTAGTAATCCGGATATTCGCGTTTGTCGCCGTCGATAAAGACCAGATCATAACACTCGCCCAACCGTGGGGCGACGTCGAGGGCCGATCCGATATGAAAACGGATTCTGTGGCCGAGGGGCGAACGGTCGAACCACGATTGGGTGAACTCTTCCAGTTCGTCGTCAACCTCGATGGTGTCGATCCGGGCTTCGTCTTCGAGCCCTGCGGCCATCGAGAGGGCCGAATAGCCCGTGAAGGTTCCGATCTCCAGCACCCGCCTCGGGCGGACCATCCGTACGATCATCTCGAGCAGCCGCCCCTGGATGTGCCCCGACAACATGCGGGGCGCCACGGCACGGAGATTCGTCGCACGGTCCAGTTCGTGCAGCAACTCCTCTTCGGGAGCCGAATGTTCGTGTACGTATCGTTCGAGAGCATCCATCTATTCCCGGTATAATCCCTGTTTGTTGAAGGCGTAGGAGGCAGCGATGGCTTCGGGAGTATCGGCATCGAGGGCCGTGAGGTACTCGCGGGTAAATTCGAGGTATCCGGATCCGTTTGCCGTGATGAGGTTCCCGTCGCGCACGGCCTGACGCTCCTCATAGAGGGCTTGGCCGGAGTAGTTTTCTCCGCCCCACAGACGGAGTTGCTCGAGCGTATTTCCGGTGTGGCGCATCGTGTTGAGGAACCCATGGGCGGCGAGGAACGAGGCGGCGTTGCAGATTGCCCCGACGACCAGCCCGCGGCGGAGGGCCTCTTCAACGAGCGGGACGACCTCTTCGGCTTCGGGATTTCCCCAACTCATGCCGCCAACGAGCACTACTCCGGCGCATGTTTCGGGCAGAACCGAGAGATCGCCGTCGGGATAGACGACCTGCCCACCGATCGAACGGACGGGGCGTCCGCCGGGCGTGGCGTAACGGATTTCGTAGCGGCCCGGACGTCCGGGCATCACGCCGTCGCGAAGCGCCGGGGCGAGAAAGGCGGCTTCCCAGTCGGCGAAGGCGTCGAGCAGGACGAAAAGTACGTTTTTCATGGTTGCTTCTGTTAAAACCGTTTTTTGTTGCTACTGGTTCTTGGAAGGTAACTATTTGTAAATCAGCCTTGACATTTCCGAAAAGAGCTCTTCGGCCACTTCGGTGAGCTGCGTGGCCGTCAATTCCCGGACCTTGGCATAGACCTGCTCCATGGTATCGACCTCGTCGTGTGTGAGCAGGCTTTTTCCGGCGCTGAGCATGTAACTTTCGTTGCTTTCGCTCGAGATGGCGAGCTGGGCGATGAACTGCTTCTTGGCCATCGAGAGCTGACGGTTTGTGAGGGGAACGGTGCACAATCGGTGCAACTGCTCCTCGACGAGCTCGATGCATTGTCCGGCATTTCCGTGTTCCGAACTGAAGTAGATGGCCACGATTCCCGTGTCGCCGTAGGGGGTGTAGGAAGCCTCGATGTTGTACGAGAGCCCGTAACGCTCCCGAATGACCATGTTGAGCAGTGAATTGGCACATGGACCTCCGAGCAGGTTGACTACCAGGGCCAGAGGCAGTCGACGCTCTTCATCGATGCCGTACGCGCGGCACCCGATGATACAATGGGTCTGGTGGGTATGTTTGACGACGCTCTTTTCGAATGCTGCGCGGGGTTCCGGCGCTACCCTTCTGCCGCTGCATGTCGTTGCGGGTTCGGACCCGAAGTAACGCGTTGCTACGGCTTCGGCAACCGCGGGCGAGAAGTTGCCGATCGAGGAGAAGACCATGCGGTCGGTGGTATGCATGCGGCGCGTGAAAGTGCGGATCGCATCGCCGTTGTAGCGAGCCAGCGCGACCTTGCGCCCCAGGATGTTGTGCCCGAGTTGGGATCCTTCGAAGAGCAGATCCTCGAACGTGTCGTAGATCAGATCGGCCGGAGAATCCTTGTAGGTGTTGATCTCGTCTACGATGACCTCCTTTTCGCGTTCCAGTTCCCGATCGGGAAAGGTCGAATGGAAGGCGATGTCGGCGATCAGCTCCGCAGCCTTGGCGAAGTCGCCGCGGAGCGTCGTGGCATGGATCGTCGTATCCTCTTTGGTGGTAAAGGCGTTGAGTTCTCCTCCGAGGTTCTCGAGGCGGCAGTTGACCTGCCAGGCTTTCCGGCGCGCGGTTCCCTTGTAGAAGGCGTGTTCGGTGAAGTGCGCCAGCCCGAATTCCGTGGGGAGTTCGTCGCGGCTTCCGGCGCCGATGACCAGCGCGCAGTGGGCCACCGATCCGCGCACCTGCCGGTGGATGCCGCGGATTCCGTTGGGTAACGTATAGGTATGGAATTCCATGGTGTTTGTTGCGTGTTTTCCGTGCTGCGGGGGCTTCGGCGTCAATGTCCGGTGTGTCGGCGGAGGAATTCACCGGTATGGCTTCCGGGGCAGTGTGTCAGTTCCCGGGGCGTTCCCTCAAAGACGATTCGTCCCCCCTCCTCTCCGGCTTCGGGCCCGAGGTCCACAACCCAGTCGGCACACTTGATGATGTCCATGTTGTGCTCGACGATGACGATCGTGTGTCCCCGTTCGATCAGGGCGTTGAATGCCGCCAGCAGCTTCGAGATATCGTGGAAGTGCAGGCCGGTTGTCGGTTCGTCGAAGATGAACATCACGCCGCCCTGCGCGGCATCCTTCGTCAGGAATGAGGCGAGTTTCACGCGCTGGCTCTCGCCTCCGGAGAGGGTCGACGACGATTGTCCGAGCTTGATGTATCCGAGTCCGACATCCTGCAGCGGCTGGAGACGTTCGACGATCCGGCGGCAGGTTGCGTTGCGCAGCTCCTCGCCGAAGAAGTCGATCGCCTCGTCGACGGTCATCTCCAATACGTCGTAAATGGATTTGCCGCGGTATTTGACCTCGAGGATCTCGTCTCTGAAACGCTTCCCGCCGCAAGCCTCGCAGACCAGTTCGACATCGGCCATGAACTGCATCGAAACCTTGATGACCCCTTCACCCTGACACTCTTCGCAGCGGCCTCCGGCGATGTTGAACGAGAAGGCTGCCGGACCGAGTCCGTTGTGCTGGGCATAGGGCTGGTCGGCAAAGAGCTTGCGGATCTCGTCGTAGGCCTTGATGTAGGTGACGGGATTCGAGCGGGAGGATTTTCCGATGGGGTTCTGATCGACCATTTCGACCGACTTGAGCAGCTGCAGGTCGCCCTCCAGGCCGTCGAAATCGCCGGGTTTGAGCCCCGTATCATAGAGCATGCGGCGCAGCGCCGGATAGAGAATACCCTTGGCGAGGGAGGATTTTCCGGAGCCGCTGACTCCGGTGATGCAGGTCATCACGCCGAGAGGGATCCTTACGTCGATATTCCGGAGGTTGTTTTCGCGGGCGCCGCGGATCGTGATCGAGCGGCTCCAGCCGCGTTCGCTCTTCGGAACCGGGATCTCGCGACGTCCCGTGAGGTAATCGGCCGTAAGGCTTCGTTCGCACTTCAGCAGCTCGGCGAACGTTCCGTTGAAGACCACCTCACCGCCGTTGTATCCGGCCTTGGGGCCGATGTCGACGATCCAGTCGGCGGCACGGATCACCTCCTCCTCGTGCTCGACGACGATTACCGTATTGCCCAGGTCGCGCAGCTGTTTCAGCACACCGATCAGGCGGTTCGTGTCGCGGGGATGGAGCCCGATCGAGGGCTCGTCGAGGATATACATCGAACCGGTCAGGTTGCTTCCGAGCGACGTGGAGAGGTTGATGCGCTGGCTCTCGCCGCCCGAGAGGGTCGACGACAGCCGGTCGAGCGTCAGATAACCGAGTCCCACATCGGAGAGATACTGCAGCCGGTTTCGGATCTCGATGAGGATCCGGGCTGCAGCCTTCGAGTCGTGGTCGTCGAGCTGCAGGGCGGCGAAGAAGACGATCAGCTCGTCGACGGGCATGCGGACCAGTTCGGCGATGTTTTTGCCGCCCACCTTCACGTAGAGGGCCTCGCGGCGCAGGCGCGAACCGCCGCATTCGGGACAGACGGTCTTGCCCGTGTAGCGGGCCTTCATCACGCGGAACTGGATCTTCCGACGTTCGGAGTCGATGTACTGGAAGAATTCGTCGAGCCCATGGAAATATTGGTTGCCGCTCCAGAGCAGCCGCTTCTGTGCGGGAGTCAACTCGTGAAAGGGGGTGTGGATCGGGAAGTCGAACTTCGCGGCATTGTCGATGAGCTGCTGTTTCCAGCGTCGCATCGTCTCGCCGCGCCAGCAGGCAATGGCGTCCTCGTAGATGGTCTTGCTCTTGTCCGGGATCACGAGATCCTCGTCGATTCCGATGACTTTCCCGTATCCTTCGCAACGGGGGCAGGCCCCCAGGGGGTTATTGAAACTGAAGAGGTGCTCGGTCGGGGGTTCGAATTCGATGCCGTCGGCCTCGAATCGCGACGAGAACTCGCGCAGACCGTCGTCGGTGATCGTCACGCAGACTCCGCCTCCGTAGGAGAAGGCCCGGGCCACGGAGTCGCGGAGCCGGGTCGGAGTCTCGTCGTCCTCGTTGACACGCAGCCGGTCGACGACGACAAGGAACTCTTCGGGCCGGGCTTCGGGGCCGATATCGGGCAGCGCCTCTTCGATGAGTTTCACTTCGCCGTTCCTATAGACGCGCATGAAGCCATCGGAGAGCAGCAGGGTCAGTTTCTCGATGATCCCCTGCCCCTTGGCGAGCACCAGCGGTGCGGCGATGACGATGCGTTGCCCCCGATGTTCGAGGAGATATTCGGCCACGTCGTCCGTCGAGTAGCAACGCACCTCTTCGCCCGATACGGGAGAAAAGGTGTGCCCGACGCGTGCGAACAACAGCTTGAGATAGTCGTAGATTTCGGTGGTCGTTCCGACGGTCGAGCGGGGATTTCGCGTATTGACCTTCTGTTCGATGGCGATGGCTGGGGCGATTCCCTCGATGATGTCGACATCGGGTTTGTTGATCTTGCCGAGGAACTGCCGGGCATAGGCCGAAAGGCTTTCGACATAGCGTCTCTGTCCTTCGGCAAAGATCGTGTCGAAGGCCAGGGTCGATTTTCCGGATCCCGACAACCCGGTGATGACGATCAGTTTTTCGTGCGGGATCTCCAGTTCGATATTACGCAGGTTGTGGACCCGTGCACCCTTTATATATATGCAGTTTTCGTGTTTTTCCATATCTGTTCGGTCCGCTGTTCCGGGACCGCTCTGCTTCAACATGTTATCTTTCATCTGGCAGGACCTCCGCCTTGCCCTGTTTCCGCCTTGCCCTGTTTCCGCCTTGGTCGCAACTCAGCCCGGTATCTCTTGCTCCGCCCGGTCTCCTTGCTCAGTCTCTTGTTCCGCTCGATCTCCTGCTCCGGCTGGTTTTTCTGCTCTTTTGCTTCTTCGGCTCTGCCCGGTTCCCCGCTCAGGCTCCTGTTCCACCCGGTCTCCTGTTCCGCCCGGTCTCCTGTTCCGCCCGGTCTCCTGCTCCGCCCGGTCTCTGTTCCGCCCGGCTCTCTCCGGCCCCTCCCGGCTATTTTCGAAGCGAACCTCCGGCCTTGCGGAGCCGCTCTTCCAATATTTCGGCCCTGCTTTCACGGATTGAGAGCCGCATCGTACAGAGGTTGTCGAAGACCTGTTCTTCGATATGGGGCTGCAACTCCTTGATCACCCGCATGATGTCGTTCATCGCCACGTAGGGGAAATCGACCGTGACGATCCGGTCCACCGTACGCTCGACGATCTGTGCCGCCTCGATGGCTGCGGCTGCGGCTTCGCGATAGGCGGCGATCAATCCCGGGACGCCGAGTTTCGTTCCGCCGAAATAGCGGACCACGACAACAAGACAATCTGTCAGGTCGTTCGAGAGCAGCTGTCCGAGAATCGGTTTCCCGGCCGTTCCCGAGGGCTCCCCGTCATCATTTGCGCGGAAAGCCTCGCCCTTGGGCCCCAGCCTCCAGGCATAACAGTGATGTGTGGCGTCGAAGAAGCGCTTGCGCAACGCATCGAGATATCCGCGGATCTGCTCCTCGTCGCGGACGGGATAGATCCAAGCGAGGAACTTGCTGCTGCGCTCGCGACAGGCGGCCTCGGCCGGCGCCGCGACGGTCTGATACAGGTCGTCGGCCTCCATCGCCTACCGCACTTTCCGGAAGAGTCGCTCCCAGCGGATGTTCGCCGGGAACTTTTTGTTGGCATCGAGCGAGAGCCAGACGAACGAGGCCTTTCCGACGATGTGGTCTTCGGGCACGAATCCCCAGAACCGCGAGTCGGCCGAATTGTGGCGGTTGTCGCCCATCATCCAGAAGTAGTCCATGGCGAAGGTGTACTGCGTGGCAGGCGTTCCGTCGATGAAGATCTGTCCGTCGCGCACCTCGAGGTCATGGCCCTCATAAGCCTCGATGATCCGGCGGTAGAGGGGCAGATTTTCGAGCGTCAGCTCTACCGTGGCCCCCTTCTTCGGGATCCAGATCGGTCCGTAGTTGTCCTGGCTCCAGCGGGCATCCTCCCATTGGGGGAATACGTCGGTCGAGGGGGTGTAGATGTATTTGCGGATCGAGATGACGTTGCTCGAGGCCTCGATCTTGCGTGCGGCCTCGTCGGTCAGCGACATGTAGTATGCGGCACCGTTCCCGCTGTACTCCGTGATGCCGAGGTTGTCCAGGGCGTACTGCGTAAAGGGTGCGTTGGTCTGTACGATGTAGGAGCACTGCAACCCGGGGATGGGCTCCTGAGGTTCTCCGTTCACAAAGACCTGCCCGTCGCGGATTGCGAGCGAATCGCCGGGGAGCGCCACGCAGCGCTTGATGTAGTTTTCGCGCTTGTCCACGGGGCGGCTGATGACCGTGTACTTCTCATTGAGGCGCTTGCGGCCCTCGGCCTTTCCGAACGACTCCTCGAACCCGCGCAGCACGTCGTAATACGTTACCGACTGGTTTTCGAGCAGTACGGTGTCTCCGGCCGGGAAGTTGAAGACCACGACGTCGTTGCGGCGGATCGGCTTGAGACCCTTGAGGCGGTGATAGGGCCATTTGATCGCTTCGGAGAAGGATTTCTTGGTCTGCGAGAAGGGCATCGTGTGGTGCACGAACGGGAACGACAGGGGGGTGTTGGGCATCTGGGGTCCGTAGGAGACCTTGCTCACGTAGAGATAATCCCCCACCAGGAGCGACTTCTCCATCGACGAGGTGGGGATGACATACATCTGGAAGATGAAGATGTGGACGAGCGAGGCGACGACCGTTGCGAAGATGATGGCGTTGACCCACTCGTATACGATCTTGTAGATCTTGTTTCGTTGGCACAGCTCGGTGTTGTGTCGCCAGACTTTTCGGTAGAAAAGTTTCGAGATGTAGAGATCGTAGATGATCGGAAGTCCGAGGAGCATCCAGAGGTTTCCGGTCCAGACTACGAACCAGAGGGTATAAAGCAGGGCCGCCAGGGAAAATCCGACCCATTTATTTCCGAAAAATTCCTTGATTTTATGCATCTTGTAGCCGTTATTTCAACTATTTCAGAAGGTCATCCATTCCGTATACGCCCTGTTTTCCACAGAGGAATTCCGCGGCGATGACGGCGCCTTGTGCCAACGTGCGGCGGTTTTTGATTTCGTGTCGCAGTTCGAGGATGTCGTCCGCCGATTCGTAGGTCACGGTGTGGATGCCGGGGACCATTCCCTCGCGCACCGAACGGATTTCGATCCGGTCTGCGGGAGTATCCTCGCTGCGCCCCACCCGGTTTGCGGCGTGTTCGATTCCGGGGGCAAAGTTCACCCACCCCGATTTGCCGGGTAGGTTCTCGATGATCCCCTCGGCCAGCGTGATGGCCGTACCGCTCGGGGCATCCTTCTTCTGGGTGTGGTGCACCTCTTCGATCCGCACGTCGTATCCGCCGCCCACGTGTCCGACGAGCGCAGCCAGCTGGCGGTTGATCCGGAACATGAGGTTGACGCCCAGACAGTAGTTCGAGGCATAGAACAGGGCGCCACCGCGTTCGCGGCAGAGAGCCTGCAGCTCCGGGAGCCGGTCCGTCCAGCCCGTCGTTCCGCTGACAACGGCCACGCCGCACTCCAGACAGGTGCGAATGTTCGCATAGGCCGTTGCGGGGGTGGTGAATTCGATGGCCACGTCGATACCCTTCAAGTGTTCGGCATCGAGGTCGTGCGCGTTGTCCAGATCGATGATCAGAGCCGTTTCGTGGCCCCGCTCGGCGAGGATCCGTTCTATTTCGCGGCCCATTTTGCCGTATCCGATGATTGCAGCCTTCATGTTGTTCGGTTCGAAAGATTCGGTTCCGACAAAGATACGAATAAATTTGGAAACTAAACGTTGCGGAGCGGGTTTATCGTATGTGAAAGGGGCTGAAGCCGCCGTTGTCGGGAGCCACACCCGGCAAAAAGTCCCGAGAGGCTTGCCGCGGCGTGTGACTTTTCGTATCTTTGGCTTCGCCTTAGACAGGATGCGCCTCGGCATAGTCAAATTTTGAAAATTCCATTTTATATTTGCCTCTGCTCTCGGCTTTCACTATCTTTGCCCGAAAAAGGACCTTGCGATGCGCTATTTTATTGAACTCCGCTACCTGGGAGCCGCCTATTGCGGGTGGCAGCGTCAGCCCGACCAGCCGTCTGTGCAGCAGACCCTCGAAGGGGCTCTGACGACGCTGCTGCGCGAGCAGATCGAGGTGACAGGTGCGGGGCGTACCGATACGGGGGTCAATGCCTCGTATTATGTGGCGCATTTCGATGTGTCGGAGGCTGTTGCGGATCCGATCCGGACGGTCTACAAGTTGAATTTTCTGCTCCCGGGAGATATCTCGGTGTGGACCCTGACGCCCGTGTCGGACGAGGCGCATGCGCGCTTCCAAGCCCGCGAGCGCGAGTATCGCTACTACATTGAACCCCGCAAGAATCCTTTCACGCGCCACCTGACATGGCAGTATTACGTTCCGCTCGATCTGGAGCGGATGAACCGGGCAGCAGCCAGCCTGCTCGAGTACGAGGATTTCACGTCGTTCGCCAAACTCAATTCGAACAACAAGACGAATATCTGCCATGTGATGCGGGCCGGTTGGGAGGAGCGGCCCGACGGACGTCTGTGTTTTACGATCCGTGCGGACCGTTTCCTGCGCAACATGGTTCGGGCGATTGTCGGAACGCTGGTCGACGTAGGGCGCGGACGTTATACGCCGGAAGATTTCCGGGCGATTGTCGAGAGCCGCGACCTGTCGCGTTCGAGTGCCGGAGCCCCGGCCCAGGGCCTTTTTCTGAGCGATGTGCGCTACCCTGCCGGGATCTTTATCCGGCAGAGCGACCTGCGGTAAGAGACCTCTCGAAGGAATCCATGCCGGAAGACGGTATCATGCGGCGTGGAATCTTCGATGCGAAAAAGCGCCTCCCTATTTGGGGAGGCGCCTTTTTCATGGCAGGTTGTTTTTGAGGAACCGTGTCGTGCGGTTGATGAATTCGTCGAAGGCGATGAGCATCGGGTCTTCATAACCGCCATGAGCCGCCTTCTTTACGACCATCAATTCGTGGGGAGTCCCTTCGGGTAATGTTTCCAGAATTTTGCGACTCATCCATACCGGAGTCCGGATATCGTTTTCGCCGACAATCAGGAACGTGGGCTTTCGGAAATCGGCCGCGATGTGTATGGGCATGCGTTCTGTCGGGAAATCCTCCGGAACAAGCAGCTGTTTCCGGGTTTTGTTCCGGACCTGCATGACCAGCGGGATGAAATCTTCAAAATCCGTCGCCAGGGATCGCCCGATGAATGCGCCGACCTGCGGCAAATCGTAGGCGGTAATCATCGACAGATAGGCCCCTGTCGACCAGCCGGCAACGGCGATCCGTCTGGGGTCTACCTCCGGCAAGGCCGCCACGGCGCAGACCACGGCACGATAATCCTCGAGCATCTCGGTGTAACATAAATAATCGGGATTCATCTCGAAGGGCGTGCTGGCTCCGAAACCCCGCCAGTCGAACGTTACGACATGAAATCCGTTTCTGCACCAGCTTTGGGCCAGCTGCAGCTGGAAGTAGGACATATTGCCTGCATCTCCGTTGCAGATGATGATGGTTGGATATCGTACCTTCCGGTCTTCATCGATCGGCGATCCGGGGTGTTCCTGTTGCTGTCCGGCCGGGAAAAACCAGGTTGCTATCCGATATCCGTCGAGAGTCTCGACCTCCAGTTCCTTATGGACGAGCCCCAGTTGCTCCGGTGTTCGGATGTATGTCCGGTCCGGTCGGATGGATGAAACCTCCAGGGAAAGAATCGATAAGACGAGAAGCAGTACGTATCGTTTCATCTCATTCTTGACGGTTTCAGAGATGGATGGCCGCCCCGAGGGCCGCTTCGGCCGCCTCCATCACCCCTTCGTTCATCGTCG
>CALUJN010000077.1 GCA_944320985.1 uncultured Alistipes sp.
GTCGGAGGTGGTGACGATCCTCAGCATCAAGCGGGCCTATTCGCCCTGGAATTCGAAAATTCATGGTTTAACCCAGCTTCCCGAGCGGAAATAGCGTTTTTCGTCGGAATCTGACAATCCAGAAACAACAATGAAAGATTACTCACTGAAAATCAACGGACATAATTACAACGTCCAGATCGACGACGTGAACGATAGCTCGACGGTAGCCCATGTGATCGTCAACGGTGTGGACTACGAAGTGGAGATCGAGGGGGGCAAGAAACCCAAGGTCTCCAAACCGCAGGTTGCTCCGGCTCCGAAGTCGGCCAACAGCGGTATGATCATGCCTTCGACGGCGACTCCTTCGCCGCGGCTGTCGGCGATTCCGCCCTCGTCGGGTTACAGCGTGAAGTGCCCGCTGCCGGGTACGGTGCTGAGCGTGAAGGTCGCCGTGGGCGACACGATCTCCCAGGGCCAGACGCTTGTGGTGCTCGAAGCCATGAAGATGGAGAACAACATCGATGCCGACCGCGGCGGCGTTGTGAAGCAGATTCTCGTGCAGCAGGGCGCCACGGTCATGGAGGGCGATACGTTACTTGTAATCGAATAGCCTTATGTGGACTTTGTTGACATCCAGTTCCGATTTCGTATGGGACAGCCTGCAGACCTTTGTCGAATCGACGGGCGTGGCAGCGCTCTTCGCGAACATGGGCTGGGGGAACGTGGTGATGATTATCGTTGCCTTCCTGTTGCTCTACCTGGCCATCAAGCATAAGTTCGAGCCGCTGCTGCTGCTGACGATCGCTTTCGGAATGCTGCTTACGAACCTTCCGGGCGCGAACATGTATCATACGGAGCTCTTTGCCGGGGGCCACGTCCATTGGGACATCTTCGTGGCGAATGCCGGATTGCTCGACTACCTCTATCTGGGTGTGAAGCTGGGTATCTACCCGTGTCTGATCTTCGTGGGCGTGGGAGCCATGACCGACTTCGGACCGCTGATCGCCAATCCGAAGAGTTTCCTGCTGGGTGCTGCCGCACAGCTGGGTATCTTCATGACCTTCATCGGGGCCTATGCCCTGGGCTTTACGCCGGAGCAGGCCGCTTCGATCGGTATCATCGGCGGTGCCGACGGCCCGACGTCGATCTATCTGACGGCCATCCTGGCCCCCGAGCTGCTGGGCCCGATCGCCGTGGCTGCCTACTCCTACATGGCCCTCGTTCCGGTGATCCAGCCGCCGATCATGCGCCTGCTCACCACGGAGAAGGAGCGTAAGATCAAGATGCGCCAGCTGCGTCCCGTATCGAAGACCGAGAAGATCCTCTTCCCGCTGATCATTACGGTGATCATTGCGTTGCTGCTGCCGTCGGCTGCTCCGCTGGTCGGCTGCCTGATGCTGGGCAACCTGATGAAGGAGTGCGGCGTGGTGGATCGTCTGTCGAAGACCGTGCAGAACGAGCTGATGAACATCGTGGTGATCTTCCTGGGTATCACGGTGGGTGCTACGGCTACGGCCGAGGCCTTCATCAACTTCCGGACGCTGGGTATCCTCGTGCTGGGCGTCATCGCCTTCAGTTTCGGCACGGCAGGCGGCGTTCTGCTGGCCAAGGTGATGAACCTCTTCGCCAAGGAGGGCAACAAGATCAACCCGCTGATCGGTTCGGCCGGTGTTTCGGCGGTTCCGATGGCTGCCCGCGTGTCGCAGACCGAGGGTCAGAAGGCGGATCCTTCGAACTTCCTGCTCATGCACGCCATGGGTCCGAATGTGGCCGGCGTGGTGGGTTCGGCGGTTGCCGCTGGTATCCTGCTGTCGTTCCTGGCATAGCCGGGGAGGCGGAGAATCGGTCGGGAGGCCGATTTCAGAATCCGCCGCCATCGATATGTGAAAGAAAAAAGCCGGATATATTCTGGCTTTTTTCTTTTTTTTGTATTTTTGATACTCCGCGTATGAACCCCGATCAATCCTTATGCATATGAATAAGACCTTTGACCTGCTGTTGACTGTCGGACTGTTGCTGACGGCCGGAATCGGATCGGCGGCCCCGCTTTGTCCGGAGTCCGTGCGGATCGCATCGGCGCTCTCCGACTCTTTTGACAAGGAGGAGGCTCCGGTTGCAAGCCCCGCCCCGGAAACCTCGACGCCGGGATACGATTTCTATACATTCGACCGCGCGTTGCGCCGGACGATTTCCTTTCCTGACGACCGCTACCGCGAGGGCGACAGCCTCGCTTTGCGGGCGACCTTCCTGCTGGGCGACGACCATCGGGTGACGGCCGCCTCGATTCGTGAAACCTCAGGCGACCGGATGCTGGACGACGAAGTGCTGAAGCAACTGACCGAATCGTCGGCGTGGAGCGGCGATATTTCGTCCGGATCGAAATATCTGCAGCTCTGCTGGCGGCTTGTCCGCGATGAATCGGGACAGCTGCGGGCCGAGGATGCGAAGATCTACGCGCGGGCCGATTCGATGCCCCGTTTCGAGGGCGGGGGAGCGCTGTCGCTGCGCAAGTGGCTGCGCGGTCGGATGGGTGAGGTCCGGAAGCAGGAGCCGTTCGCCTGGTCGTTCGTAGTGGAAAAGGACGGCACGGTCTCCGACGTGCGGTTCGACCCGCAGACGCCGAAGGAGCTCGCCGACGATGTGACGGAGGCCCTGCATAGCCTTCCGCGCTTTGAGCCGGGCCGCAATCACGGCGATGCGGTCCGTGTTCGGCTGGGCGATGTGATGACCTTCGGCGCGGCGGACGTTACGGCCGAAGCGCTTCGGCCCGCAGTCGACCCGAAGGCGTCGGATCCGTCACTTGAGAAGGTGGCCGCCGAGGAGCGTTCGCGCTGGGGTGCGGGACCGTCTGCTGCCGGCTTCGAAATGCCCGAGTTCTGCGGAGGCGGCCTGCGCACCTTCCGCACCTGGGTGATCCGTTCGGTGCGCTATCCGCAGGGAATGTACCAGATCGGACAGACCGGTCGGGTGACGGTTTCGTTCGTCGTGGACCGCCGCGGCGAAGTGACGGAACTGCAGACAAAGGAATCGTCTCACAAACTCTTCGAACGGGCGGTTCTGCGTGCCATGGAGCGTTCGCCGCGGTGGCAGCCGGCAACCTGTCAGGGGTGGCTTGTCGAGACCCGTTATACGCTGCCGGTCCACTTCTCGCTGTCGCATTGAGCGGCGCTCGGGACGGTATGCCCGAAGCGGTGCGGCACCGGAACGTGAACGCCGGGCGGCTCGGCCGAGAAAATCTCCGCAAGGGATATATGAGCAAAAGAGCCGGACTCGGGTCCGGCTCTTTTTACTGTCCGGTCCGGAATCCGGAATCCGTCGGAGACTCTTGCTGCGGGACTTCGGACGGCAAAAAGGGATCGGGCGGAAAAATATTTGCGAAATGATTTTCAACCTGTTTTGCAGAACCAAAACTTTTTCGTACCTTTGCGCACCCGCAAAGTGCGGGAAACGGATTACAATAAGTTAAATTAAACGTAATGGATTCTTTAAGTTACAAGACTATCTCGGCCAACGCCTCGACCGTCACCAAGGAATGGGTGGTGATCGACGCTACGAACGAGGTAC
>CALUJN010000078.1 GCA_944320985.1 uncultured Alistipes sp.
TCTTACTGTCCCAATCGTCAGGTTTAACAAAAATATCCGTGGTAATGGTGACAGGTGTTGTGTTGATGTTATAACAAAGATATAGGGCGACTTTACCCTCTTTATTGGGTTTCTTGTTTTTGATGACAATGTTCCCTGTTGGGAATTTTGACTTTACGCGCCCCATATTCTATGTTATTTATCGTGGATGAACACACAAATATAGGTAGATTATTAGAAAGTTTATATACCTGAACTATACTTTTTAATACGAAAAATGCGACCCGTAGGTCGCATTAGCAAGTTTTTAAAAGGCGTATTCTGAGGTATTTACCTCCAAAATAGGCTTAATACTCCTCCTCGTTGAAGAAGAAATCGTCCTTGGAGGGGTAATCGGGCCAAATATCCTCGATGGATTCGTATATCTCGCCTTCGTCCTCAATCTCCTGGAGATTTTCGAGCACCTCCAGCGGAGCACCCGAACGGACTGCATAGTCAATCAACTCGTCTTTTGTTGCCGGCCAGGGAGCATCCTCGAGCTTCGAGGCCAATTCCAACGTCCAATACATGGGTATAAAATTTAAGTATTTAACAATCAGTAGTTTGGCCGCTCAAAGGGGCGTGCGCCTCCTATGATCGAAATGCAAAAGTATAAAAAAAACGAGAAAAACAAAGAAAAAAAGCGGAATCTTGACTCCGTAGAGGACGAAATGGACAGAAATCGTTCGAAACCTGAACTTTCGGGGCTCTCTGCCGGGGATCGGCGGGATGAATTCCTGAGTCGCCAATCCGGAATGTCGCTCTTCCGTTATTTCGTCGCGACGAAGAACAGGTCGTAACAACCCTCGGCCACGGGTCCGATGCGATAATCTTCCATGCGGATCGAGGTCGTCAGGTCGTTGTTTTCATGGAGGAGGCGACGCCGGTTGAGGCGGTTGAGCAGATCGTAGGGGATCTGGAGCATCCAGCGCGGCAGGCGATGCTGCAGGTCGAGCGGATCGAACCGGGTGATTCGTTCGACGCCGCGCCGGTTCTTTTCGTAATAGTCCCCGACCTTTTCGTTGCCGAATACGCCGAGCGCTTCGATCTGCCGGAACCGGGATTCGAGCAGTTTCCGGAGCTCTTCGGAGGTGTATTCGCGCACGTGCCAGGGGTTGCGCGTGAGCGACATCGGCGCGTTGGGCGTGGTGACGATGAACCGGCCCTGGGGCCGCAGTACGCGATGAATCTCCTCGACGAAACGCCGGTCGTCGCGGATGTGCTCGATGACCTGGAAGGAGATCACGCAGTCGAACGTCTCGTCCGGGAACTCCAGGGGCGGGACGACGGTCTGCCGGAACTCGACATCGGGACGAGCCAGCAACTCCGGATCGGGAACATGCTTGTCCAGTGTAACGAACCGCCGGGCGTGTGGAGCCACGACCTCGATTCCGTATCCGGCTCCGGTTCCGATTTCGAGCACATCACCCGATATGCGCTCTGCTGCGGCGTGGTATGCGAGCAGGGAACGTTGAAATACGAAATTGTCCGATGCGTCGCGCGAGACGCGTTCTGCGGTGTTGATCGTAGCCATGCTCCGGAGATTAGCGTTTGGATTCGGATTTTTCCGTCAGATGCATTCCCTTTTGGTCGGTGGTGACGATGCCTCGTTTGAGGAGTACGCCGAGCGAGCGTTTGAACAGTTTTTTGCTCATCTGGGTCTGGAGTTTGACGGTTTCGGGGTCGCTGTCGTCGTTCAGGGGGAGGAAACCTCCGTTTTCGCGGAGCCGGTTCAGAAGCCTCTCCGCGGAGTCCTTGACCTGCGCGAACCCGGATTGCTGGAGGGAGATGTCGATACGGTTGTCGTCGGTGATGCGGCTGACGTATCCGCTCAGGCGGTCTCCGACGGCCACGGGGCGGAAGATCTGGTTGCGGTATATCATGCCCCAGTGCCGGTTGTTGACCACGACGCGGAATCCGATGGGGCTTTCTGATGCGACGAGTATCGCGACCTCCTCGCGGGGTTTGACCGTAATGAGTTCGTTGTTGATCCAGGCCTTGAATTTTTCGGTTGCGACACAGCGTCCGGTGATTGCGTCCTCGTAGATATAGACGAGACAGGCGTGCCCGACCAGTACGCCACCCTGCTGGTTCCGGTTCGGGAGGAAGAGGTCCTTTCCGTGGAGGCCCCAGTCGAGGAAAGCACCGTGGGGTGTTTTGTCGACGACGCGCAGGAATCTGACCTCTCCGACCTTGAGATAGGGGGTTTCGGTCGTTGCGACGAGTCGGTCTTCGGAATCATGGTAGACGAATACCTCCTTTCGGTCTCCGATTTTGTCGGAGAGGGAGGTGTAACGGTTTGGCAGCAGGACCTCCTGCTGCTCTTCGTCCGCGAGATAGAGACCGTGATCCGAGATTCGGCTGACGGTGAGTGTTTGCGTATATCCTGCTCTGAGCATAACGACGTCGGGATGGTTCGGGTGCAAAATTACGTTTAATTTCGTGCGTTTGCAAACTCCGGAGCGCGGAACATGGGAAAAAGAACCCGGTGAAGTTGGCGGAGTGCGGGAAAACCTCTATCTTTACGGGACGTCCGGGGCCGTTTGGGCTTCGCGACGAAAGAGGACGAACACCATGCCTGCGGATACGACCATCGACCTGACATTTCTCCAGCTGGATACCGCCCAAACGGGCCGCCACCGACTCGAAGCCCTGGGCGAAGCGGTGCTTCGGGCACCGGGGGAGGTTGTGCTCCTCCCGGAGATGTTCGCCACGGGCTTCCGCCCGAATGCCGCCACAGTGGCGGAGCCGATGGCGGGGGAGATCGTCACGAACCTCCGCCGCTGGGCGACCCGCAGCGGGAAGGCCGTCGTGGGGAGCGTGGCGGTGAGCGACGGCGACACGTTCCGCAACCGGATGCTCTTTGCAACCCCTTCGGGCGACCTTGCGTGGTACGACAAGCGGCATCTTTTCCGTCCGGGAGGCGAGGCCGATACCTTCAGTCCGGGTCGGGTGCGTACGGTGGTCGAATATCGGGGTCTGCGCTTCCTGCTGCTTCTCTGCTACGATCTCCGCTTTCCGGTCTGGAGCCGCTGTCGGCGGGACTACGACGTGATTCTGTGCAGTGCGGCATGGCCGCGGTCGCGGGGGGAGGTGTGGCGGACGCTGCTGCGGGCCCGGGCGCTTGAGAATCAGGCGTGGATCGTCGGCGTGAATTTCTGCGGGGAGGACGCCTCGGGTCTCTATGCGGGCTCCTCGGCCATCATCGACTGCTACGGAAACCTGCGGGCGGAGGCATCGGAATCTGCCGCGGCCTGCCGTACGGCCCGCTTCTCGCTGGAGGAGCAGAACCGCTTCCGGGAGCGCTTTCCGACCTGGCGCGAGGCGGATGACTTTGTTCTGGAACAATAAAATCACGGAAAATATCGTATCTTTGCACGATCTCCCGCCTCGAATCGGGGCGGGCTGCGGCATTGAATATTACATCCTATGGAGGACACGATCAAGATACTGGGGGCCCGGGTGCACAACCTGAAGAACGTGGACCTGGAGATACCCCGTCATAAATTGGTGGTCATCACGGGGCTTTCGGGTTCCGGCAAGTCGTCGTTGGCGTTCGATACGATCTATGCCGAGGGACAGCGGCGCTACATGGAGACGCTGTCGACCTATGCGCGGCAGTTCGTCGGGGCGATGGAGCGCCCGGACGTGGACAAGATCACGGGATTGAGTCCGGTGGTGGCCATCGAACAGAAGACCACGAACAAGAATACCCGTTCGACGGTGGGGACCGTGACCGAGATCAACGATTTTCTGCGATTGCTCTACGCGCGGGCGTCGCGGGCCTACTCTCCGGTGACGGGCGAGGAGATGGTCCACTATACGGACGATCAGATTGCCGAGTTGATTCTCCGGGGGTTCGAGGGCCGGCGCATTGCGCTGATGGCTCCGATCGTGAAGGGCCGCAAGGGTCACTACCGCGAACTGTTCGAAACGTTGGCGCGCAAGGGTTACATCTACGCCCGCATCGACGGGGAGATCCGCGAGATTTCGTCCGGGATGCGCCTGGACCGCTATAAGATCCATACGATCGATCTGGTTGTCGACCGTCTGATCGTGGGGGAGGAGTCGCGCGACCGGCTGATGACCTCGCTCAAGGAGTCCCTGCGACAGGGCAAGGGCACGATGGCAGTCTACGATTACGGGACGGAACAGCAGCGCTTCTACTCGCGGCATCTGATGTGCCCGACGACGGGCGTGGCCTTTGAGGATCCGGCCCCTCACACCTTTTCGTTCAACTCGCCGAAGGGTGCCTGCCCCCACTGCAACGGACTGGGCGAGGAGGCGGTCTTCGATCTGGGGAAGATCATCCCGGACATGCACCTTTCGCTGCGCGAGGGGGCCGTTGAGCCGTTGGGCAAATACCGCAACAACATGCTTTTCGCAACGCTCGAGATGCTGGGCCGTCGCTACGACTTCACGCTGGACGATCCGATCGACAGCTTTTCGGAGGAGGCGCTCAATGCCGTACTTTACGGGGATTCGGAACCGCTGACGGACGATCTTACGGAGTTCAGCTCCTCGGGCGGACGTCAGTTTCTCACCTGGGAGGGGGTTGCCGAGTATATCGGGCGCACGGAGGATGATGATTCGAAACGGGGACAGAAGTGGCGAGAACAGTTTCTGGTCTACCGACCCTGTTCGGTCTGCGGCGGCACGCGCCTGAAGAAGGAGGCGCTGCAGTTCCGGATTGCGGGGAAGAACATCGCGGAGGTCTCGGCCATGTCGATCGCCGAGTTTTCGGAGTGGGTTCCGACGCTGCGCGGCGCGATGAGCGACAAGGAGTGGCGCATTGCGCAGGAGATCGTCAAGGAGATCTCCGAGCGGCTACGCTTCCTGATGGACGTGGGTCTTGGCTACCTTTCGCTGGCGCGTTCGTCGCGGTCGTTGTCGGGGGGCGAGAGCCAGCGGATCCGGCTGGCCACGCAGATCGGCTCGAAACTGGTCAACGTGCTCTATATTCTGGACGAGCCGTCGATCGGACTCCACCAGCGCGACAACCAGCGGCTCATCCGGAGCCTTGAGGAGCTTCGGGACGCAGGCAACTCGGTGATCGTCGTCGAGCACGACGAGGATATGATGCGCGCTGCGGACTTCATCGTCGACGTGGGCCCGAAGGCGGGACGCCGAGGCGGTTACATCGTGGCTGCGGGGCGGTTCGACGACATCGTGAAGACGAATACCATCACGGCCGACTACCTGACGGGACGCCGCCGGATCGAGATTCCGTCAACGCTGCGTCCGGGCACGGGGGAGGCGATCACGATCCACGGGGCTCGGGGCAACAACCTCAAGCATGTCACGGTGCGTTTCCCGCTGGGTAAATTCATCTGCGTGACGGGCGTGAGCGGCTCCGGGAAGTCGACACTGGTGAACGAGACGCTTCGTCCGATCCTTTCGAAGCAGCTCTACCGCTCGCTGGACCAGCCCCTGGCCTACGATTCGATCGAGGGGATCGAACACATCGACAAGCTGGTAGTCGTGGACCAGTCGCCGATCGGCCGCACGCCGCGTTCGAATCCGGCGACCTATTCGAACGTCTTCGCGGATATCCGCAAGCTGTTCGAGATGACCCCCGATGCGCAGATTCGGGGCTTCAAGGCGGGTCGCTTCTCGTTCAATGTCAAGGGGGGGCGTTGCGAGGAGTGCCGGGGTGCGGGGGTGCAGACGCTGGAGATGAACTTTCTTCCGGACGTCTACGTGCGCTGCAAGGCGTGCGGCGGCCACCGCTATAACCGGGAGACGCTCGAGGTGCGCTACAAGGGGAAGAACATCGACGACGTGCTGAACATGACGGTGAACATGGCCGAGGAGTTTTTCGAGAATATTCCGACGATCCACCAGAAGTTGAAGGCGATCCAGGATGTGGGGCTGGGCTACCTGACGCTGGGCCAGCCCTGTACGACGTTGTCGGGGGGCGAGAGTCAGCGGATCAAGCTCTCCACGGAACTTTCGAAACGCGACACGGGCCGTACCCTTTATATATTGGACGAGCCGACGACGGGACTCCATTTCGAGGATATCCGGCTGCTGCTCGACGTGCTGAACAAGCTGGTCGACCGGGGAAATACGGTGATCGTGATCGAGCATAACCTCGACGTGGTGAAGGTCGCCGACCACCTGATCGACATCGGTCCCGAGGGGGGAGCCGCCGGGGGCGAGATCATCGCCGAGGGGACGCCTCACGAAGTGGCGCAGTGCGATCGGAGCTATACGGGTCAGTTCCTGAAGCGAATGGGCCTTTGAGATCCGCATTTCGGGTGTATGGATCTGCGTTGGGGTGCATCCTCTGATGCGCGATCCGGTTCCCCGGCGTTCGGTTTTCGGACCTGCCGAGCCCCGGAATCGCCCCTGTAACAGCCTTCGTGAAGGATCGACTGCTGCGTGATGCCCTTTTTTTCTTTCTGCCGAGAGCGGAGGCCGTTGCCCGCCTGCGGGTGAGAGCGATACCCTGCATGCGGCATTGATTTTGCGTTCATGGCCGTATCAAAACCCTATGTGCCATGAAAAAAACAGCCATTTTATCAATTGCGGGCCTGCTGCTGTGTGTGGCGGCCGTCACCGTGATCGGACAGAAGAAGGTGCTCAGCCCGAAGCAGGAGCAGCGCGAGGTGCGAGAACAGCGTCGTGCGGAACGCATCGCCAACTACGAGAAGACGATGGATTCGACGATTTTGTCGCGGAACTTCCAGTTCAATCCCCAGACGATGCAGCGACAGCCGGCGGGGCCGATGCGCCAGATCATGAACCCGACGTTCAACGTGGGGATCTGGGACGGGACGGTCGACATCTGCCTTCCGTATATCAAGGGGTACGTACCTCCCTACTATGTTACGGTTCTGAACTATACGGTTCCGAGCGTCCAGGGCTACACGACCGAACAGACGCATGAGGGATGGATGGTGACCTTCTCGACCTCTCTGTTCTCGGCGTCGACCTATACGTTCACGTTCGAGATTTTCTCGCGGACGGGGGGTGCGAATCTGACGATCACGAATCCGTGGTACAGCCCGGTCCAGTATTCGGGTACGATCTCGCAGCTCTACTGATCGATGCCGCCCGGCAAACAGAAGACCTCGTTCAAGCGAACGAGGTCTTTTTTGTGCACAGGGGCTCCTGTTTCTTGCGGGTCAGTTGCCGTAGATCAGCGCCACGGCCGATACCGAGACGCCCTCCTCGCGCCCCTCGAATCCGAGCCGTTCGGTGGTCGTTGCCTTGACCGATACCCGTCCGACATCGATTTCCATGTCTGCGGCCAGCGTTTCGCGCATGCGGTCGATATGAGGTCTGAGTTTGGGCTGCTGCATGCGGATCGTGCAGTCGACGTTTCCGATCCGGTATCCTTTTTCGCGAAGGAGTGCCGTAACGCGGCGCAGCAGGATGCGGGAGTCGATCCCCTTGAATTCGTCCGAGGAGTCCGGGAAATGGAGTCCGATGTCACCGAGTGCTGCGGCACCCAACAGGGCGTCGCAGAGGGCGTGGATGAGGACATCGCCGTCGGAATGTGCGACGCAACCCTTTGTGTGAGGGATCTGAATACCCCCCAGAACGAGCCGCAATCCCTCCTTCAATACATGGACATCATAGCCGTGTCCGATTCTGAAATCCGTCATAATCTGTTTTTTGCTGTTGCCAAAGTTAGGAAAAAAGCGTAACTTTGCAAAAATACATGAAGCCTATGTCAGCAATCTCTACCTTGGAACCGCGCCTGGTGTGGGAGCAGTTCGACGCGATTACGCGGGTTCCGCGCCCCTCGAAGAAAGAGGGAAAGATCATCGAATTTCTGGTTGATTTCGCCCGTACGCACGGCATCGAGTATAAGAAGGATGCCATCGGGAATGTGGTGATGCGCAAACCGGCGACTGCGGGTTTCGAGGATCGCCCGGGGGTGATCCTCCAGTCGCACATGGATATGGTCTGCGAGAAGAATTCGGACGTAGAGTTCGATTTTGAGCACGATGCGATCCGCACGCGTATCGACGGCGAGTGGGTTCGGGCCGAAGGGACGACGCTGGGTGCGGATTGCGGTATCGGCATGGCCGCGGCGCTTGCCGTGCTGTTGGATCCGGCCGTGGAGCACGGGCCGTTGGAGGCACTGTTCACGGTCGACGAGGAGACGGGCCTTACGGGTGCCTTTGAACTGGGTGAAGGGATGCTTACGGGCAAATACCTCATCAACCTGGATTCGGAGGACGAGGGGGAACTCTTCATCGGCTGCGCGGGGGGCATCGACACGATTGCGACGTTCCACTGTGCGATGGAGCCGGCACCGAAGAACTACACCTTTTTCCGTGTGGATGTTTCGGATCTGCTGGGCGGCCACTCGGGCGATGACATCGACAAGGGTCGTGTGAATTCGAACAAGACCGTTGCCCGCCTGCTGTGGGAGGGGATGCAGTCGTGTGAATTGCGCCTGAGCTATTTCAACGGCGGCAACCTGCGGAATGCGATCCCGCGTGAAGCCTATGCCATCTTCGGTGTTCCGACGTGCCTGAAGGAGGATTTCATGAAGCGCTACCGGTTGTTTGCTACGGATCTGGAGGCTGAATTCCGCTTCCGGGAGCCGAATTTCAAGATCACGCTCAACGAGATGCCGGAGGTCGAGGAGGTGCTCGACGCACGGACGCAGTTCGGATTGGTCTATTCGCTGGTCGGGGTTCCCAACGGCGTGGTGGCCATGTCGTTTGCGGTACCGGGCCTGGTTGAGACCTCGACGAATCTTGCGTCGGTGAAGTTCGAGGGGCGCGACCGCATCGTGGTCACGTCGTCGCAGCGTTCGTCCGTCGAGAGCGCCAAGACCTATGTGATGCAGATGGTCGAATCGGTCTTTGCCCTGGCGGGGGCCGACGTGGCCCATTCGGACGGTTATCCGGGCTGGGCCCCGAATCCGTCGTCGCACCTGCTGAAGGTGACGGAGGAGGCCTACGAGCGGCTGTTCTCGACGAAACCCAAGGTCCGTGCGATCCATGCGGGCCTGGAGTGCGGACTTTTCCTGGAGAAATATCCCGAACTGGAGATGGTATCGTTCGGTCCGACGCTGCGCGGCGTGCACTCTCCCGACGAGCGGCTTGAAATAGCCACGGTGCCGAAGTTCTGGTCGCTGCTGTGCGAGACCCTGCGGACGCTTTGAACGGACAAATGCAGTCTCTGAACGGCCCGGTGCTGATGCTGCGGCGCCTCTGAACGGTCGGATGCCGTTCCAACTGAAGGAACCTGTTTTTTGGGGCCCTGACCGGTTGGCCGGGGCTCCGATGTTTTTCGGGGCGACCGTTTCCGGACGCTCTTCACACAAATGTAACCTCTTTATCGCGGCGTTGCAACAACTGTTTCAGACCTTTGCCGCAGCAAAGCCCAACGTATTATGAAGAGAACTCACCTCCGTCTTTTTCTGTATGCCACCCTGTGGTTTCTGCCGACGCTTGCCTGGGCAACCACCCATGACTCGTTGCCTCGGGAACATTCGCAGGGGACACCGGCTTCGCCGCGCATCGTATCGAAGGATTCGACCTTTACGGTCCAGCTCCACGGTACGGTCCGAGGAAAGTTCGAATACCAGCCGGATCTGGGAAAGAGTCGCTTTGAGGTTCGCAACGCCCGTTTCAGCCTCTCTGGAAGCGTCACTCCGCTGGTCGACTACAAGGCGGAGATCGACCTTTCGGACGAGGGCTCGATCAAGATGCTGGATGCCTACGCCCGTCTGCATCTGCTCAAGCGGAGTGTTCGCGTGACGATCGGTCAGATGCGCGTTCCGTTCACGATCGACGCACACCGCTCGCCGCACGCGCAGTATTTTGCCAACCGGTCGTTCATCGCCAAGCAGGCGGGGAATGTCCGCGATGTGGGTGCGACCGTGGGGTGGAGCTTCGGGGATTGCGTGCCGGTGACACTTCAGGGAGGTCTTTTCAATGGCTCGGGCCTCACGAACCAGAAGGATTACTGGACCCGGACGTTCAACTATTCGGCCAAGGCGAGTTTTCTCTTTGCCGAGCGGGTGAATCTGTCGCTGAGCGTGCAGAAGATCCACCCGGATATTGTCGATATCCGGATGTACGACGTGGGAGCCTATTACGAGAATGCCCGGTGGCACATCGAGGCGGAATACCTTCGGAAACATTACGCCGAGGAGGCTTTTCCGGGCGTGAACGTGGTGGATGCCTTCGTGTGCCGGCACCTTCCGCTGCGGAGCCGTTCGTTGAAACAGATCTCCCTGCTTGCGCGCTACGACTACATGTCGGATCATAGCCGGGGTCTTGCCGATGCTTCGGGGGCACTGATTGCCGACGATCCCGAACGGCACCGGGTGACCGGTGGCGTTACCCTCGGCCTGGGTCTTCCCTTCCGTGCGGATATCCGGATCAACTATGAGGCCTATTTCTACCGTTCCGGCGTTGTTCCGGCCCTTTCCGAACAGGACAAGTTCGTGGCTGAGTTCATGGTCCGCTTCTGACTCCGGACGAGCCGGGACGTTTGAAAAACGCCCTTGGCCCTTTCTTGATTGATATATTTCGTTATCTTTGTATATGAAAAGGGTTTTCGAAATATGTCGAAAGGGCGATTTTTCGTATTTGTCGTTTTTCTGCTCAGCCAACTGTCTCCCCGGGCGGCCGATGCGCAGCGACATCCCGACGACGAATATTATCCCTATGCCGAACGGGAGGAGACACCTCCGCGCCTCACGTCCGATACGACGCTTTTCTACGGGGCGGTTCAGCGGGCGACGGATCTTTACGGAGTCCATACCGATTTTACGCTTCCGGGTGTAGCCGTGCGTCGCCGGGGCCTGGACTACGCCTCGGAACGTACCACCTTGTCGGGTATCGAAATTGCCTATCGTTATCTGGGGACCTTGCGTCAGCTCGGTGCCGGGGAGTCCCGCAACGGCGGGCTCCAGAGCACTCCGGATGTGCTTTCGGGCAACGTTTCTACGACCCTCTGCCACTTTTTGCCGGGCGAGCCGCTGCAACCGTATCAGGTTTCGGCGCGTTTTACCGATCGCAACTACCGCTTCGGGGCACGGATTGCCGCCACGCACCCGTTGGGACACCGCTGGCGCATGTCGGTCGCCGCGGATTTCCGCACGGGACGTGACATGCACGTCGAAGGGGTCTTCACGAATGCCGTTACGGCGGGCATGCGTCTCTCACGCCCTACGAACAACGAGGGCGAACTTTCGCTTCTTGTCATCCTGCCGGTCTCGCTGCGCGGCACACGCCTTTCGAGTACGGAGGAGGCCTTTGCGTTGACGGGCGACCGCCTCTATAATCCGGCCTGGGGGCTTCAGGACGGCCGGGTCCGCAATTCGCGTGTCCGCCGCGAGACCCTGCCTCTGGGCCTTTTCGCATGGGAGGGCCGGCTTGCCCCGTCCACGACGCTCTCCGCGGCCTTCGGTCTTGAGACGGGGAAGAGCCGCTACAGCATGCTGGGCTGGTACGATGCCCGCACGCCGATGCCGGACAACTACCGTTACCTGCCGAGTTATACGGGCGACCGGGCCACCGAGGAGGCGTGGCTGTCCGGGGATCCGCACCATACGCAGATCGACTGGGACGAACTGATCGTGCAGAACCGCATGGCCGGCGGACATGCGGTCTATGCCCTGGAGGACCGGGTCGAACGCCTATGGGATCTGACGTTGCGAGCTCTCTTCACGACGCATGTCGACCGACGTCTGACGCTTCGCTACGGTCTGGACCTGCAACGGGACAACCGCCGCAACTACAAGGAGCTTCGCGACCTGCTGGGCGCCGATCATGTCGTCGATATCGATCAGTTTCTGGTCGATGACGATACCTATGGTACGCTGCTTCAGAACGACCTTCGCCATCCGGACCGTATGATCCGCGAAGGCGACCGCTTCTCCTATGACTATTCGCTTACGACGCGTTCGGCCCTTGTGCTCTTTCAGGCCAACTATCGTTCGGACCGGTTTCGTGGCGATGTGTCGCTGGTGTTCGGGAGTTCGGGCATCAGCCGCCGCGGACATTACGAAAAGGAGCTCTTTCCCGGGTCGCAGTCTTACGGGAGATCCCGCGTGCTTCGTTTTTCGCCCTACCGGTTGCAGGCCGGTGCGGGTTGGGCCTTTACGCCTCGTCACTATGTTTCGCTGTCGCTGCTGGCCGCCTCGGAGACACCGGCCGCCGAGGATCTCTTCTACCAGCCGCTCTATAACAACCGTACGCTTCTCAATCCGCAGGCCAAACGGACCTACGCCGCCGAGGCGACCTACCGCCAGACGGGCTCTGCGCTGCAACTGCAGGCGAGTCTCTTTACGGTGCTGCAGCTCGACGGTTCCGAGATGCGGCGCTATTACGACGATCTGTCGTACGTCTATTGCGACCTGGCCGTCACGGGACTGGGAATCTGGTCCTGCGGTATCGAAGCGGCTGCGGAGTTGCGGCTGACAGATCGTCTTCAGCTGTCGCTTGCCGCCTCGGCGGGACGCTATCGCTATGTCCGTGACGCGCAGGTCGAGGTTCTTTCCGATGTGGACAACACGCCCGTGCTGCAGGGCTCCGTCAGCCGGATGGGCGGTTGCGAGGTGGGCGGAGCTCCCCAGTTGACGGCCACGGGTGAATTGTCGTGGTTCGGACCCCGGGGCTGGGGTCTGTACGCTTCTGCGGGGTATGCCGGGCGACGTTTCGTGGAGCCGATGGCCTTGCGGCGTACGGACCGCCTGGCGGGTCAGGGCGGGATTACGGCGGAGGCATTTGCCGCTTTTACGGAGCAGGAACGCCTCGCAGATGCCTTCACGCTCGATGCTACGGTGTTCAAGAGTTTCTGGTTCGAACGTTCGCGTCTGACCGTGACGCTTCAGCTCCGGAACCTGCTGGGGAGCGACGATAAGGTCTATAACGGCTACGAATCGCTTCGGGTCCGCCGGATCCGGAGTGGAGATACGACCTACTACACGCCGCAAGCCACGCGCTACACCTACCTGCTTCCGCGTTCGTTCTACCTTACAGTTTCCTACCGGTTTTGAGGAGATTTGAAAAATTTATGATTTTCTTTGGGATTTTGCCAATGAATTCGTATTTTAAGGGGCGAAAACCTTAAAACTTCAATTTATGATTGTCGGTATTCCAAAAGAGATTAAGAACAACGAGAACCGCGTTGGTCTGACCCCTTCGGGCGTCCAGGAGCTCGTCAAACGGGGACATAAGGTGTATGTGCAGGCTTCGGCCGGAGAGAACAGCGGATTTGCCGATGCGGCCTATGAGGCTGTGGGGGCGGAGCTGCTGCCGACAATCGAATCGGTGTACGCACAGTCCGAAATGATCGTGAAGGTCAAGGAGCCGATTGCTCCGGAGTATGGTCTCATCCATAAGAATCAACTGGTTTTCACCTATTTTCATTTTGCGAGCAGCGAGGCGTTGACCCATGCGATGATCGACAGTGGGGCTGTCTGCTGTGCCTATGAGACGGTCGAGCGGGCGGATCGGACGCTTCCGCTGCTGATTCCGATGTCGGAGGTTGCCGGACGTATGGCGGCACAGGAGGGGCGTTATTTTCTGGAGAAGCCGCGTGGCGGCAAGGGGGTTCTTCTCGGAGGAGTTCCCGGGGTAAAGCCTGCGAAGGTCTTCGTGATCGGTGCGGGAGTTGTTGGAACGGCTGCGGCGCGGACGGCCGCCGGGACGGGAGCCGACGTGACGATCTGCGACATTTCGTTGCAGCGTCTGACCTACCTTGCCGATGTCATGCCGAGGAACGTCAAGACGCTCATGTCTTCGGAATACAACATCCGCGAGGAGTTGAAACATGCCGATCTGGTGATCGGTTCGGTGTTGATTCCGGGAGCGAAGGCCCCGAAGCTCGTGACGCGCGACATGCTGCAGCTCATGGAGCCGGGAACGGTGATGGTGGACGTGGCGATCGACCAGGGCGGCTGTTTCGAGACCTCCCGACCCACGACGCACGAGGATCCGGTCTACTACGTCGACGGGATTCTGCACTATTGCGTGGCGAACATCCCGGGCGCCGTGCCGCGGACCTCGACGCTTGCGCTGACGAATGCGACGCTTCCCTACGTGTTGCAGCTGGCCGACAAGGGGTGGCGGCGTGCGGCCCTCGAGAATCGGGAACTTGCCCTCGGCCTGAATATCGTCGAGGGAAAGGTGGTCTACCTTCCGGTAGCCGAAGCCTGGGGACTTCCGTACGAGCCACTGACGTTGTAGCGCCTGTTGGAAGGCGTTTTTGCGGACCTTCGGACCTTTGGGTCCGGAGGTTCGTTGTTGTAAGTGGGGTATAAAATTGTCGTTTTGTTTTTGAAAATCTTAAAAAATGATTATATTTGCCAAAGAGCGAGCGGGTTATGCGACTCCGGAGTCTTTCGGACTGATAGGGAAACGCGCCGGATCGTGGAATGATTTCGACAAATACGTCGTATCGGGTTACGGATTGTAATCCAAAAGCAGGAAAATAACAGTGAGGTGGCGTATGCCGCACGGAGACCGTGAGGCTGCGTCACTGCAATTTTACCCAAATACTAAGAAGTTTCGAGTATGAGCGAGAGACTGTACATTTTCGACACGACTCTGCGCGACGGGGAACAGGTTCCCGGTTGCCAGTTGAACACCACGGAAAAGATCGAGGTGGCCAAGTTGCTGGAGGCGCTTGGCGTTGATATCATCGAAGCGGGCTTTCCGATATCGAGTCCCGGGGATTTCAATTCGGTTCTGGAGATTTCGAAGGCCGTATCGGAGCCGACGATCTGCGCACTGACGCGAGCCGTCGAGAAGGACATCGACGTGGCTGCCGACGCGCTTCGGCTGGCGAAGCGCAAGCGGATCCACACGGGGATCGGCGTATCTCCGCAGCACATCTACGACAAGTTGCGTTCGACTCCGGAGCAGATTCTGGAGCGTGCCGTTGCTGCGGTTAAGTATGCCAAGCGGTATGTGGAGGATGTGGAGTTCTACGCCGAGGATGCGGGTCGTGCGGATCCGGAGTATCTGGCGCGGGTCGTCGAGGCGGTGATTGCTGCGGGGGCCACGGTTGTGAACATTCCCGATACGACGGGCTACTGCCTTCCACACGAGTACGGTGCGAAGATCAAATACCTGATGGATCACGTGTCGAATGTGGACCGGGCGATCCTCTCGACGCACTGCCATAACGACCTGGGCATGGCTACGGCCAATACGTTGAGCGGGATTCTGAACGGTGCGCGCCAGGCCGAGGTTACGATCAACGGCATCGGCGAGCGGGCCGGGAATACGTCGTTGGAGGAGGTCGTGATGACGCTTCGCTGCCACAAGGACGTTGCGATCGATACGGGAATCAACTCCCGTCTGATCACGAAGGCCTCGCACCTGGTATCGAGTCTGATGAACATGCCTGTTCAGCCGAACAAGGCGATCGTGGGGCGGAATGCCTTCGCGCACTCGTCGGGTATCCACCAGGACGGGGTTCTGAAGGCGCGTCAGACGTACGAGATCATCGATCCTCAGGATATCGGACTGAACGAATCGGTCATCGCGCTGACGGCGCGGAGCGGACGTGCGGCGCTGGTTCACCGGCTCGAGCTGTTGGGCTACGACCTGACGCAGGAGGAGTTGGATGCGACCTATGAGAAGTTCCTGGCACTTGCCGACAAGAAGAAGGAGATCCACGACTACGACCTGCTGTACCTGGTGGGGGACATCGACCGGATGAAGCAGCAGTCCATCGCGTTGAAGTTCCTGCAGGTGACGACGGGGACGCTGGTTCCGACGGCGACTGTCGTGCTGAAGTTCGGGGACCACGAACGCATGGCCATTGCGACGGGTAACGGACCGGTGGATGCGGCCGTTTCCGCGATCAAGACGCTGATCAACGAGAAGGTTGTTCTGTCGGAGTTCCTGATGCAGGCCATTACGCGGGGTTCGAACGACGTGGGACGCGTCCACGTTCAGGTGGAGTGCGGCTCGCGTACGGTTCACGGCTTCGCGGCCCACACGGATACGACCCGCGCGTCGATCGAGGCCTTCCTCGATGCCCTGCGGGCCTTGAACGTCACGGAACGCAAAGAGGAGGAGTAAGCTATGGGCAAGACGCTTTTGGACAAGATTTGGGACGCGCACACGGTGCGTGTCGAGGACGGCGGTCGGTGCGTGCTCTACATCGACCGGCAATACATCCATGAAGTGACCTCTCCGGTCGCCTTTGCGGGGCTGGAACGGCGGGGGATCGGAGTAGCCCGCCCTGCACAGATCACGGCGACGGCGGACCACAACATTCCGACGGAGAACCAGCACCTCCCGATCGAGGAGCCGGAGTCACGGCGGCAGGTTGCGGCGCTCGAGGCGAACTGTGCGAAACACGGCATCGAACACTTCGGCGTGGGGAATCCCCGCCAGGGCATCGTGCATATCATCGGTCCGGAGCTGGGCTTCACGCAGCCGGGTATGACGATCGTCTGCGGGGACAGCCATACGTCGACCCACGGGGCCCTGGGCGCCGTAGCCTTCGGCGTGGGGACTTCGGAGGTGGAGATGGTCTTCGCGAGCCAGTGCATCCTGCAGACCAAGCCGCGGACGATGCGCATCACGGTTGACGGGGCATTGCGCCCGGGCGTGGAGGCCAAGGATGTGATCCTCTACATCATCTCGCAGATCACCGCCTCGGGCGGTACGGGACACTTCATCGAGTTTGCCGGTTCGACGATCCGTTCGCTCTCGATGGAGGGCCGTATGACGGTCTGCAACATGAGTATCGAGTGCGGGGCGCGGGGCGGAATGATCGCCCCCGACGAGAAGACCTTCGAATACCTCCGGGGCCGTGAACGGGCGCCGCAGGGGGCTGCCTTCGACGAGGCCGTGGCCCGTTGGCGGGAGCTTTACAGCGATCCGGATGCGGTTTTCGACAAGGAGTACCACTTCGATGCGGCGGACATTTCGCCGATGATCACCTACGGCACAAACCCCGGCATGGGCATGTCGATCGACGACGCGATTCCGGCCTCGTCGGATCCCAAGGCCTTGGAATACATGGGCTTCCAGAGCGGCGAGCGGCTGCTGGGCAAACCGGCTGACTACGTATTCGTCGGAAGCTGCACGAACGGCCGGATCGAGGACCTGCGCCGCTTTGCGTCGTTTGTCCGGGGACGCCGGAAGGCCGAAGGGGTGACGGCGTGGATCGTTCCGGGCTCGAAGGGCGTCGAGGCGCAGGCCCGGGCCGAAGGACTGGACCGGATCCTGGCCGAGGCGGGCTTCGAATTGCGGCAGCCGGGGTGCTCGGCGTGCCTTGCGATGAATGCGGACAAGATCCCGGCGGGGAAATACAGCGTTTCGACCTCGAACCGCAACTTCGAGGGACGCCAGGGCCCCGGAGCGCGGACGATGCTTTCGGGAATCGCCGTAGCGGCCGCGGCGGCGGTCACGGGACGCATTTCGGATCCGCGCGAGGTGTTCGGAATCAAGGATTAGCAGAGTCAACCATTGCCCGGGAGGGGGCCTGCTGCCTCTTTTCCCGGTAACACAACATCACCATTCATGTCCATACCAAAATTCGAAACATTCACTTCGGGGGCGGTGCCCGTCGAGGTGGAGAACATAGATACCGACCAGATCATCCCGGCCCGTTTTCTGAAGGCCACCGAGCGCAAGGGCTTCGGGGATAATCTTTTCCGGGACTGGCGTTACGATTCGGCGAATCGTCCGATCGTAACGTTCCCGCTGAACGATCCGCGTTACGGGGGTCAGATCCTTGTTGCAGGTCGCAACTTCGGCTGCGGGAGTTCGCGCGAGCATGCGGCCTGGGCCATTGCCGACTACGGCTTCCGGGTTGTCGTGTCGAGTTTCTTTGCGGACATCTTCCGCAACAATGCGCTGAACAACGGACTGTTGCCTGTTCGCGTCGAGGAGTCGTTCCTGGCGAAGATCTTTGCGGCGATCCGCCACGATCCGCAGGCGCAGTTCACGGTCGACCTGGACAACCAGCGTTTCACGATCGTCGCGAGCGGCGAGAGCGCTCCGTTCGAGATCGACGCCTACAAGAAGCGCTGCCTTCAGAACGGCTACGACGACGTGGATTACCTGCGGAGCATCAGCGCGGAGATCGAGTCCTACGAGAAACACCGTCCCTGAATGGGCGAGACGATGCATAATCGGATCGAGCTTCTGGATACGACGCTGCGTGACGGCGAGCAGACCTCTGGTGTTTCGTTCAACGCCCGGGAGAAACTCTCCATTGCGCGGCTGCTGCTCGAGGAGCTTCACGTCGACCGGATCGAGATCGCCTCGGCGCGTGTTTCGCACGGAGAGGAGGAGGCCGTCCGCGCCATTGCCGAATGGGCCCGCCGCAAGGGGTATTCGGATCGTATCGAGGCGTTGGGCTTCATCGACGGGGGCGTATCGGTGGATTGGTTGTGGCGTGCGGGCTGCCGGACGGTGAATCTGCTGGCCAAGGGCTCCCGCCGCCATTGCGAGGAGCAGTTGCGGCGCACGCCGGCGCAGCACCTTTCGGATGTCCGGGAGGAGATCCTCCGGGCCGCGAACCGGGGCATGCAGGTGAACCTCTACCTCGAGGACTGGTCGAACGGCATGCGCCACTCTCCGGATTATGTCTTCGCGATGCTCGACGGCCTTTCGGACCTTCCCGTGGGGCGCTTCCTGTGCCCGGATACATTGGGCATCTTGGATCCCTACGCCACGGAACGCTTCTGCCGGGAGATGACGACGCGTTACCCGACGCTTCGTTTCGACTTCCATGCCCATAACGACTATGACCTTGCGGTTGCGAATACGGCCGCGGCGGTTCGGGCGGGCTTCGGGGGTGTCCACGTGACGGTCAACGGATTGGGGGAGCGTGCCGGGAATGCACCGTTGTCGAGTACCGTGGCGGTTCTCCACGACCGCCTGGGCTGCCGGACATCGATCGACGAATCGAAGATCTACCGGGTGAGCCGCACGGTGGAGTCCTATACGGGGGTCCGCATTCCGGCGAACCGTCCGATCGTCGGGGCGAGCGTCTTCACGCAATGTGCGGGGGTCCACGCCGATGGGGACAACAAGAACGGACTCTATTTCAATGAGTTGCTTCCCGAGCGTTTCGGACGGGTCCGGGAGTATGCCCTGGGCAAGACCTCCGGGAAGGCGAACATCCTGAAAAACCTCGAGGTGCTGGGTATCGACCTGGACGAGGCTGCGATGCGCAAGGTGACGGAACGTGTCGTGGAGTTGAGCGACAAGAAGGAGCTTGTGACGCTGGACGATCTTCCCTATATCATTGCCGACGTGCTTCGTTACGATCAGTCGGATGCTCCGGTTCGGATTCTGAACTACAGCCTTTCGTTGGCACAGGGTTTGCGTCCTGTTGCGACGTTGCGGATCGAGATCCACGGCGAGGAGTACGAGCAGACGTCGGCGGGTGACGGCCAGTACGATGCCTTCATGCGGGCCCTTCGTCAGATCTACCGGGAGCAGCTTGGGCGACGTTTTCCGATGCTTCTGGACTATGCGGTGTCGATTCCGCCCGGCGGTCGGACGGATGCCTTCGTGCAGACGATCATCACGTGGGAGTTCGAAGGCCGCACGTTCCGGACGCACGGTCTGGATGCGGACCAGACGGAGGCGGCGATCAAGGCTACGATCAAGATGTTGAATATCATAGAAACAAACCATACGAATCATGGAAATCAAGATTGCACTGTTGCCGGGTGACGGTATCGGCCCGGAGATCATTGCGGAGGCCGTCAAGGTGTTGGATCGGGTATCGACGCGCTTCGGCCACCGGATCACATACCGCAAGGCGCTGGTCGGCGCTGCGGCGATCGACGCGACGGGGGATCCCTATCCCGAGCAGACGCACCGCATCTGCCAGACGTCGGACGCCGTACTGTTCGGGGCCATCGGGGATCCGAAATACGATAACGACCCCACGTCGAAGGTACGTCCCGAGCAGGGGCTTCTCCGCATGCGCAAGTCGCTGGGTCTGTTTGCCAACCTGCGTCCCGTCTCGCTTTTCGAAGCCTTGACGGACCGGTCGCCGCTGCGTCCGGAGGTGGTTCGGGGCACGGATTTCATCTGTGTCCGGGAACTTACGGGAGGCATCTACTTCGGGCGTCCGCAGGGGCGTGACGAGGATGGCCGCCGGGCCTTCGATACGTGCAGCTATACGATCGAGGAGATCGACCGGGTGCTGCACGTTGCCTTCCGCCTTGCGATGACGCGCCGTCGCCGGCTGACGGTTGTCGACAAGGCCAACGTACTGGAGACCTCCCGTCTGTGGCGTGAGCGGGCGCAGCAGCTTGCCGGCGAATATCCGGAAGTCGCTGTTGAGTACATGTTCGTGGACAATGCGGCGATGCAGATCATCCGCCAGCCGACGCACTTCGACGTGATCGTCACGGAGAACATGTTCGGAGACATTCTGACCGACGAGGCGAGTGTGATCAGCGGATCGCTGGGCATGCTTTCGTCGGCGAGTGTCGGGGCCGAGGTTGCGTTGTTCGAGCCGATCCACGGCTCCTATCCGCAGGCTGCGGGCAAGAATATCGCCAATCCGATGGCGACGATTCTTTCTGCGGCGATGCTTTTGGAGCATCTGGGCCTTGAGGAGGAGGGGCGTGCGGTCCGCGAGGCGGTGAATACGGCCCTTGCGGCAGGCGTCGTCACCGAGGATCTGGTCCGCGAGGGCGGCCGTTGCTATTCGACTTCGGAGGTCGGGGACTACGTGGCGGCCCACGTCTGACCGGTTTCCGGCAGCTTCCGGACAGATTTCCGTCCGACCATCGAAACGATACCACTTTTGTACCGTGGCGCACCCGTGCCGTCGGAAAATCCGCTTGTATGCAGACCGTTTTCGCGGTCTGCATTTTTTGTACTATCTTTGCGGCGGGATTTCGCTTCGGACGCCGGGAACGAACGCCGGAGATACGAACCCATAAAACACGCAGGATATGGCAGGATCGAATTTTGTGGATTATGTGAAGATATTCGCCCGTTCGGGTCACGGAGGAGCCGGCTCGGCCCATTTCCGTCGCGAGAAGTTCGTGGCTTTCGGCGGACCGGACGGGGGTGACGGCGGCAAGGGCGGCAGCATTGTGCTGGTGGGGGACCGCCAGTATTGGACGCTGATCCACCTCAAATACCAGCGGCACCAGTTTGCCGAGGATGGCGAGAACGGCTCCGGAGCCCGCTCTTCGGGCAAGGATGCCAAGGATATCGTGATTCCGGTACCCCTGGGCACGGTTGCGCGACGCGTTGTGGAGCAGGAGGACGGTACGACGACCCTCGAAACGGTGGGGGAGGTGACGGCCGACGGCGAGCGCCTCGTTCTGTTGAAGGGGGGCCGCGGCGGCCTCGGCAACTGGCACTTCAAGAGCGCCACGAACCAGACGCCGCGTTATGCCCAACCCGGAGAGGATGGTGACGAAGGGGCCTTCGTGCTGGAATTGAAGGTGCTGGCGGATGTCGGCCTGGTGGGCTTTCCGAACGCCGGGAAGTCGACGTTGCTGTCTGTCGTCTCTGCCGCGAAACCCAAGATCGCGAACTACGCCTTCACGACGTTGGAGCCGAACCTGGGTATCGTCGAGGTCCGCGACCACAAGTCGTTCGTGATGGCCGATATCCCGGGCATCATCGAGGGCGCCCATGAGGGACGGGGCCTCGGGACGCGCTTTCTGCGCCATATCGAGCGCAATTCGGTGCTTTTGTTCATGATTCCGGCCGACAGCGACGATATCTGCCGCGACTATGAGATCCTGTTGGGGGAGTTGACTCAATACAATCCCGAGCTGTTGGACAAGGAGCGCCTGCTTGCCGTTACGAAGTGCGACATGCTCGATGATGAACTGATGGCGGAGATGCGTGCACACCTTCCGGAGGGTGTTCCGTCGATCTTCATCTCGTCGGTTTCGGGCCTCAATATCCAGCCGTTGAAGGACATGCTCTGGGAGGCCCTACAGCGGTAGCCTTCCCTTCCTGGAGAGCATCATGGGTTCCGGAGGCCATGCCTTCGGAACTTTTTGTTTTCGGACGGGCGATTCTGCGGTTCTGCGGACGGTATTGCCCTCGTCACGATCGGAGATCCCGGCGCCCTCCGGGAAGTCGATCTCCCGGAACGTCACGCGCAGCGAGAACTTTCCGGCGAAATAGTCGATCACACCGATCAGCGTGCCGGTTCCGGCCGGAAGCGCCTCTTTTGCGTAATCGCAACACCACAACGTCCTTACCGGGAAGCGGTTCCCCTTTTCATCGATGATCTCCCGCTCCGTGGAGATACATTCTCCGGTTTTGGGATCGGTATCGCACCACATGGCTCCGGCCTCGGCGAAGTGTACTCCGTCGAACCGGACGCGGGTGTCGATCCGATCGCTGCGAACCTCTTCGAAGGTGATCCGTGCGGCCTGAGGCGGCGTTCCACCATCTTCCGGAATCCGGATATAGCGTTCGATCTCCTCTTCGGGAATCTCACTGTACCCGTTTTCGTCGGGAAGGGTTCCGAGCAGGATCTTACCTCCGTAGTCGCGTAGTGTGAGGCCGTTGCAGCGGACTTCGACCCATGCGCCGAAGGGGAATTTCCGGGCAAGTCTGGATCCTTCGATTGCGATGGAGATACCACCGCTGTCGTCCTGTATGACGATCGATCGTGAGAACTCTCCGTATAGATCATTGGCCACGACCTGCCCGTGAATGGCGACATCCCGAGTTACGGTGACATTGCTCCGGCCGTCGCACAGGGCTTTGAGTGCGGCGATTGAGAGTTCGGTCTTCCGGGCGCTTGTTTCGAAATCGGGTTTCGATGCGGAGTTGCAGGCAGCGACAAGGAGCAGATTAAGGCAGACAATCGTTCTCATCGCGTAACTTGATCAGATACCGCCCGTTCGCGGAGTTTTCGTATTGCAGGATCCCGACCAGCGAGACTTCACCTTGCGGAATGGCCTCTGTTGCGAAGTCGGCATAGCTCCGGACATAGGAGTAGATCGTATTTCCCTCCGGGTCGACGAATTGTCCGTATCCGCTCCAACACGCCTCGCCGACCTCTTCCGGCATTTCCCCGTTCAGCCCTTCGCCTTCGTCCACCTCTTCGGATACGTATCGAAGGTTGTCGATCCGCACCAGCGATCCGCACAATTCGGGAGTCAGTTCCGGAATCGAGCGGCGTGCGGGTACAACCTCCCGGATTTTTTCGGAGTTTCGGAAGAGAATCTTGTCGAGAGCGGCCTTCGAAGCGATATAGTCGGTGTCGTATCCGCTTCCGGGTTCGGGTGCGTTTCCGATTTGGAGTACGCCGAGCCGTTCGGCAACGGTCAGGCCGTCGAGATGGAGCGTTACGGAGCATCCGACGGGGAAATCATTGTGCAACTGATCGATTCCGGCCATCAGTTCGATGGCGGACTGATTCTCCTCGATGCAGATCGTCCGATAGAAGTTTCCTGCTCGGTCCGAGGAGGTGACATAGCCTGTGACGGAGAAATCACCGTCGATGACGAACGGGGTTCCGAGGAACTGTTTTTTGAGTTGTGCAATGGAGAGCGTGACGGGTTCCGTCCGGTCGATATCCTGGGGTTCCCCGAATCCGGAGTCGTAACAGGCCGTAAACCCTTCCAAGACAAGGGGCAGCCATGCGAGCCTTGCGAACTTTGCGAATTTCATGAATTTCATAAACAGCCCTTTCGGGTTTCCGTACCCCACGTACATCTTTCGTTCTCCGAGCCCCACGCCATCTTTATACGCCCGGCAGATTTGCACGTCGTGTCTTCTTTACATCCCATGCCCATCTTTCATCGTTCGCCTTTCTCTCCATCCTTGACGTTTCCCGTTCCCTGCATCCGTCCGCCCCTACACATACTCTCTCTTCTCCCTCTCTCTTCTCCCTCTCCCTTCTCCCTCTCCCTTCTCTCTTCCTCTCTTTTCTTTCTCCCTTTCTCCTGCTCTATCCCTGCTCTCCTCTCACTTTGCCCCCCCCCTCCTCCAGGTTTTCAGGCCTCTATCCGCGAATCCTTCAGTCCGAGGAAATAGAGGATTCCGTCGAGTCCGATGGTCGATATCGACTGTCGTGCCGTGGCCTTGACCTTGGGTTTTGCATGGAATGCGATTCCGAGTCCGGCGAGGTTGAGCATCGGGAGGTCGTTGGCCCCGTCTCCGACGGCGACGGACTGTGCGATATTGATCGACTCGAACTGACAGAGGAGTCTGAGGAGTTCGGCCTTTCTGCGGCCGTCAACTACCTCTCCGACGTACCTTCCCGTAAGATGTCCGTTTTCGATCTCCAGTTCATTGGCATATACGTAGTCGAATCCGTATTTCTGCCGGAGGTAGTTTCCGAAGTAGGTGAATCCACCGGAAAGAATCGCGGTCTTGTATCCGACCCGCTTGAGGATGGTCATCATGCGTTCGAGGCCCTCGGTGATGGGGAGGTTCCGCGCGATCTCCTCCATGACAGAGACATCGAGCCCCTTGAGCAGGGCGACCCGTCGGGTGAAACTTTCACGGAAGTCGATCTCTCCGCGCATGGCGCTTGCCGTGATCTCCCGGACCTGTTTGCCGACCCCGGCTTTTTCGGCGAGTTCATCGATGACTTCTGTTTCGATGAGCGTGGAGTCCATGTCGAAGCAGATGAGCCGACGGCTTCGGCGGTAGATGTCGTCCTTCTGGAAGGAGACGTCGAGTCCGATTTCGGAGAGGTTCATGAAGCCTTCTTGCATGGTGCTCCGCTCCTCGTCGGTGAGAGATCCGCGCACGGAGAGTTCGATACAGGATTTTGCGGCCCGATTGTCCTCCTTGAGGGGCATTCGTCCCGTGAGACGTTTAATGGCGTCGATGTTCAGACCGTGCTCGGCCACGACCTTCGTCACCTCGGCGATATGCCGTGCCGTGACGGTTCGTCCGAGCAGGGTGATGATGTAGCGGTTTTTTCCCTGAAGGCTGACCCATGCTTCGTACTTCTCCTCGGAGATGGGTGTGAACCGGATCATGACGCCGAGTTCTGAGGCCTTGAACAACAGCTCCTTCATGATGAATCCGGACTTGTCGGCCGTTGTCTTGATCAGTATTCCGAGGGTCAGGGACTGATGGATGTTGGCCTGTCCGATGTCGAGGATGAAGGCGTCATACCGCGCGAGGATCTCGGTCAAGGACGAGGTCATTCCGGGTTTGTCCTCTCCGGAGATGTTGATCTGAATGATTTCGACGTTGTTCTGCATGTCTCTGCGAATAGGGATTTTGATGTTTGGGCAAAAAGCATAGACAAAGTTAGTAAAGTTCTGCATTTTTTGGTTATTTTTGCAGGTAAAATGAGAATCCCCGCGAGGAAAAGCGTCCGGTTTGGAGATGTTTTTGCGGGAACCTCACCTAAAAAGAAGAAGGAGTTATGTGGAGCCTACTTACCGCTGCGGAACCGACGGCGCCGCTTATCGTTCCGGACAGCATCCAGAAGGCGAACTTTGCCAAGGCGGTGCATCGGCTTGTGAATCTGGATGTGAGTCAGATTGTACAGAATCTGCTTTCGGAGGCGCTGTGGGTTGTGATCAAGATCCTGATCGCGCTGGCCATCTATTATATCGGGCGCTGGCTGATGCGGCGACTCGTGCGGCTGGTCGACGTGGCGATGGAGCGCCGCAAGGTGGATCTTTCTCTGCGGGAATTCATGCGGAGTTCCATCCGGGCGGTCTTCACGCTGCTGTTGGTTCTGATCGTGGTTTCGACACTGGGAGTGAACGTAACGTCGCTCATCGCCGTGGCTTCGGCTGCGACGCTGGCTATCGGTATGGCACTGAGCGGTACGGCCCAGAACTTTGCGGGCGGAGTGATGATCCTGCTGATGAAGCCCTACCGGGTCGGGGACTACATCTCGGCACAGGGACAGTCGGGTACGGTCCGCGAGATCAAGCTGTTCTCGACGGTGATCACGACGACGGACAACCAGACGATCTACATTCCGAACAATTCGATCGCCACGGCAATCATCGACAACTATTCGACGGCCACGGAACGCCGAGTGGAGTGGACGGTGGGGATCTCCTACGGGGACGATGTGGACGTGGCCCGTTCGACGATTCTGTCGATGCTGGAGGGGGATGCCCGGATTCTTCCGGACCCGGCGCCCGTGGTATGGGTTGCGGCCTTGGCGGACAGTTCGGTGAACCTGACGATCCGGGTATGGACGCGGAACGAGGATTACTGGAACGTCTTTTTCGAATATAACGAACGCTTCTACAAGGAGCTTCCGAAGGCGGGCCTCAACTTCCCGTTCCCGCAGATGGATATTCACGTAAAACAGGAGTAACAAGCATACCGGAGGGAGTACCGCTTTCCGGTCATCTTCTCTCCGGGAAAAAACAGGATTTCGAACCAAATCAAGAAAGAAGAGACTATGGAATTGAAAGAGATTCTGGCCATTTCGGGCCAGCCGGGATTGTATAAGTACGTGGCGCAGTCGACGCGCGGAGTGATCGTTGAGTCGCTGTTGGACGGCCGTCGGATGAACGCTTCGGCGAGTGCACGCGTGAGTGCGCTGTCCGAGATATCGATGTTCACCGAAGGGGATGACATTGCGCTGGCCGATGTTTTCACGCGGATCTACGAACATACGGGCGGCAAGGCCGCCATCGATCCGAAATCGACCCCCGAGCAGCTGAAGGCCGCCTTTGCGGAGGTACTTCCGGAGTATGACCGGGATCGGGTGCATGTTTCGGACATCAAGAAGTGCTTCTCGTGGTATAACATCCTGGTCGGCGTGGGCTTTACGGAGTTCAAACTCCCGAGTGAGGAGCCGGCGGATGAGGCCGCATCCTCTGCAGCGGAATAAGCGGAATAGTAGAACGGGAACCATTCGGTTCGTGTTCATGACCATAAAAACAGACGGATATGGAAAAGCAGACGAAAGTATTGGCCCTGGTCGCACACGACAACATGAAACGCGACCTGGCGGAGTGGGTAGATTGGAACAGCGACAAATTGAGTCGCCATCATCTGGTCTGTACGGGAACGACGGGCAAGATGGTCGAGCGGACGCTCCGTACACATCGTTCGGAGCACGAACAGGGAGAGGACCCCTCGCCGGAGTTGGAGATTACGCTGCTGAAATCGGGTCCGCTTGGCGGCGACCAGCAGCTGGGATCGATGATTGCGGACGGGAAGATCCATGCGCTGATCTTTTTCTGGGATCCGATGTCGGCACAGCCCCACGATGTGGATGTGAAGGCGTTGTTGCGCCTTGCGACGCTGTATAACGTTCCGACGGCCGTGAACCGTTCGTCGGCGGACTTTCTGATCTCGTCGCCTCTGTTCGAGGACGATGATTATCATCCGGTCGTGAAGGATTACAAGGCCTACATCGAACGGGTATTGAAATAGGGCGGGGGGAGTACACCTCCGCAACGGGGATTGTACCTCTGCAATGGGGGTATCCCTGTACGACGAAGAGCCGGTCCCGAGGGGCCGGCTCTTTTGTCTTTTCGTCTTCTTCGGAAAGGCTCCATCCATCCGGGGCGGTCGGATCGACTCTCATGACCTGCCCCTCCCCGGAGCTGCCTCTCCACGGACCTGCACTCCCTCCCTCCTCGAGGCGACGGCCCATCCCGTCGACAGCTACAGGTCGTGCGACAGGGGAGCCGGTACGGCCTCCGAAAGGTCATATCCGCCCCAATGTTCGGCAACGTAGTCGAGCGTAGCGAACAACTCGTCGATGTCGAGCGATGTGACGAGTTTCATCCGTGTGGACTTGAAGTCGGGCAGCCCCTTGAAATAGTTGGTCAGATGGCGGCGCATCTCGAAGATACCCACCTTGTCACCCTTTATTTCGAGCGATTTGCGCAGATGCTCCTTGGCGATGGCCACGCGCTCGATGACCGATGGCTGTGGCATAACCTCGCCTGTTGCGAGATAGTGCTTGATCTCCCGGAAGATCCAGGGCCTTCCGTAGGTTGCGCGGCCGATCATTACACCGTCGACGCCGTATCGGTCGAACATCTCCCGGGCCTTCGGTCCGGAGTCGACATCTCCGTTCCCGATGATCGGAATATGGATCCGGGGATTGTTTTTCACGGCGCCGATGAGGGTCCAGTCAGCCTCGCCGCGATACATCTGGGCACGGGTCCGGCCGTGAATGGTTAGTGCGGCAATCCCGACGTCCTGCAGGCGGAGGGCGATCTCCTCGATGTTTTTCGAGTCGTTGTCCCAGCCGAGTCGGGTTTTGACCGTCACGGGGGTATGGACAGCCTGAACGATCTGCCTGGTCATTTCGACCATCAGGTCGGGATTGCGCATCATGCCCGACCCGGCGCCGCGGCCTGCGATCTTCTTGACGGGGCATCCGAAATTGATGTCGATGATATCGGGTCCGGCGGCTTCGGCCATGCGTGCGGCCTCGACCATGGGTTCGATCAGATGCCCGTATATCTGGATGCCGACGGGACGCTCGGCGTTGTCGATTTCGAGTTTTTTGAGCGACTTGGCTGCGTCCCGGATCAAGCCGTCCGATGAGATGAATTCGGTGTAAACGACGTCGGCTCCGAACCGTTTGCACATGTATCGGAACGAAGGATCGGTGACGTCCTCCATCGGTGCGAGCAGCAGGGGCTGCTCACCCAGTTCGATGTCTGCGATTTTCATGCTTCCTCTTCGATTGGAGGTTTGTGGTATACGACGAGGATTTTATCGATCCGAGCGCCGTCCATGTCGACAATTTCGAACGAGAAACCTTCCCATTCGATCTTTTCACCGGTTTCGGGGATGTGTCCGAGCAGATCGAGGATCAGCCCGCTGACGGTGTTGTATGCATTTGCGGGCATGTCGTCCTCGACACCGAATGCCGCGAGGAAGTCGTAGAAGGGGCATTGCCCGTCTACAAGACAGCTTCCGTCGTCTCGACGGACGATATCGGGCTCTTCGCGCGGGTCGGGCAACTCGCCGACCAGGGCCTCGAAGATATCCTTCAGGGTGATGATACCGCGTGTAAGGCCGAATTCGTCGCAAATGATGCCGTATCCGAGCTGTTCGCTGCGGAGCTGTTCGAGGGCGTTGTATACCTCGAACTCCTCGTGGAAGAATTTTCCGGGGGTAAGGATCCTGCGGATGTCGAACCCGGGTTCGTTGAGGTGGAGGAAGAGATCCTTGAGATAAACCACGCCGAGGAGTTTGTCGAGACTTCCGTCGCCCACGGGATATCGGTTGTGAGGGGCCTTTGCGACGATTTCGTGAATCTGTTGGGGCGTCATGTCCACGTCGATCCATGCGATTTCGCTGCGATGGGTCATGATCGACTCGACGGTGCGGTCTCCGAGCGAGAAGACCCTTCCGACGATCTGCTGCTCGACCTGCTGGACTTCGCCGACTTCGGCCCCCTCCTGGATGATGGATCGGATTTCCGCCTCGGTGACTTTGCTTTCGGCCTTCTGGAGACCCAGGATCCGGGTCACGGCGGCGGTGCTTTTTGCGAGGAGCCATACGAACGGCGATGCGATAGCCGCGAGGATTCCCATGGGTCTTGCGACGATCTTGGCGGCGCTTTCCGCCGCGGACATTCCGATTCGTTTTGGGACGAGTTCACCGAAGATGATCGTCAGATAGGTTACGACGATGACGATGAGGACCTGAGCAATGACCGTCGCCGAACGCAGGGGAATTCCTGCCGTTGCGAGCTGCTGTCCGAACTTTGCGGCGAGGGTGTCCCCGGAGTAGATACCGGTGAGGATTCCGATCAGGGTGATCCCGATCTGCACGGTGGATAGGAACCGATCGGGGTCTTTTGCCAGCCGGAGGGCCTTTCGGGCGCCTTTGCTTCCTTGCCGGGCCTGCATTTCGAGGTTTGATTTCCGAGCGGAGACGAGCGCCATTTCGGACATGGCGAATAGGCCGTTGAGGAGAATCAGCAGGACGATGATGAGAATTTCCATGTGCAGGATCAGAATGATTCGATGTGCAAAGATAATGCAAGCGTTGTGGAAAAGCAAAAAGAAAGGGGCAGAAGGGATTGGTAATTCGATGAAAAGCGTTAAATTTGCGATCAAAATCGAAGGAAGACAATGAATATCGAAAACTATCTTACGGAAGCGGTTCGGCAGGCGGTCGAAGCGCTGTACGGGCCTCTGGGAGAAGAACAGCTTCAGCTTCAGAAGACGCGGCGGGAGTTCGAGGGCGACTATACGCTTGTGACGTTTCCGCTGCTCAGGAAGAGCCGGAAATCGCCCGAGGCTACGGCGCAGGAGATCGGCGAATACCTGACAACCCACGTGCCGGAGATCCGCTCCTATAACGTAATTAAGGGCTTCCTGAACCTCGTTTTGGACGCCTCGTTCTGGTCGGGTCGTTTCACGGAGCTTGCATCCGACGAACACTATGGGGAGGCCCCTGCGACGGGCCGCACGATCATGATCGAGTACTCGTCGCCGAACACGAACAAGCCGCTCCACCTGGGTCATATCCGCAACAACCTGCTGGGCTACTCCGTTGCGCAGATTCTCAAGGCGAACGGACATACGGTCATCAAGGCGAACCTGGTGAACGACCGGGGTATCCACATCTGCAAGTCGATGCTTGCGTGGAAACTCTACGGCGGGGGCGAGACTCCCGAATCGTCGGGTATGAAGGGCGACCACCTGGTCGGGAAATACTACGTGGAGTTCGACAAACACTACAAGTCCCAGATCAAGGAGTTGATGGCCGCCGGACAGTCGGAGGAGGAAGCGAAGAAGAATGCGCCGATTATGCGCGAAGCGCAGGAGATGCTGCGCAAATGGGAGGCCCGGGATCCGGAGGTCTACACGCTGTGGGAGACGATGAACGGCTGGGTCTACGCGGGCTTCGACGTGACGTACAAGGCGCTGGGCGTGGACTTCGACAAGGTCTACTACGAGTCGCAGACCTACCTTCTGGGCAAGTCGCTCGTGGAGGAGGGTCTGAAGAAGGGGGTCTTCTACCGGCGTCCGGACAACTCGGTTTGGATCGATCTGACGAGCGACGGACTGGATGAGAAACTGCTGCTTCGCGGCGACGGGACGTCGGTCTACATGACGCAGGATCTGGGCACGGCCTACCGCCGCTTCGAGGATAACAAGCTCGACGACATGATCTACGTCGTGGGCAACGAACAGAACTACCACTTCCAGGTGCTGAAGCTCGTGCTGAAGAAGCTGGGCTATGCGGAGTGGAGCGACCACATCACGCACCTGTCGTACGGCATGGTCGAACTGCCCGAGGGGAAGATGAAGTCGCGCGAGGGGACGGTCGTTGATGCCGACGATCTGATCGCGGACATGGTTCAGACGGCGCGTGAGATGTCGGCCGAACTGGGCAAACTGGACGGCTGTACGGAAGAGGAGGCGAATGCCGTCTCGACGATGGTGGGCCTCGGAGCGCTGAAATACTTCATTCTGAAGGTCGACCCGAAGAAGACGATGTTGTTCGACCCGCGCGAATCGATCGACTTCAACGGCAATACGGGACCGTTCATCCAGTATACGCACGCGCGTATCTGTTCGGTTCTTCGCAAGGCCGCGGAGAGTGGGGTAGCAGTACCTGCGGAGATTGGTTCCGATGTGCCGCTGCTTGCGGAGGAGATCGATCTGATCAAGACGCTGACGGAATATCCTGCAACGGTGAAGGCTGCGGGGGAGAACTTTGCGCCTTCGATCATCGGGGCTTACGTCTACGACCTGGCCAAACAGTTCAACGGCTATTACCACGACCATTCGATCCTCAAGGAGGAGAACGCCGCGGTTCGTGGAATGCGCCTGGCTTTGGCGCAACAGGTTGCGCGTGTGATCCGCAAGGGGATGTCGTTGCTGGGCATCGACGTTCCGGAACGCATGTAAGAGAAAAAAGCGGGGGAGGGCTCTGCGCTCTATTCCTCCTCCAAGCAAAAAGCGGAGACCTTCGTATGGAGGGTCTCCGCTTTTTTGTTCCGCATCTCCAACGGAATCTCTTTGTCTGGGGCTTTTCGGCCGGTTTTGCTTTGTGGTACGAAACTTGCGAACGATGCAGGTTGTAAACCAACACATATCGAACGTGAAAACAATCGTATCAACCATCGCACTTTCCGCTGCGATGCTGTGCGCTTCCGGAGCGACAGCGCAGACGACGGGCCAGGCCGCGAGCCCGGCTTCCGATACCACGATGCTGTCGGAGCAGGTCGAAGGGGACTATCTGGTCCGCCGATACCTGATCCGCCGTGTCAACGACGTGGATTATTCGATCCATTATCGGATCAGTGTAGCGAAGCTCAATGCGGCGCTGAAGGGCAATACGCAGGCTCTGAACGAGATGAACTCCTTTGTCGAGGGGCTGATGCAGGACACGACGCGCCGAGTCTGCGAGGTAATCATCACGGGTTATGCCTCTCCGGATGGGAGCGTGTCCTATAATCAGAAGCTTGCGGCACAGCGAGCGAATGATTTCAAGGCCTACGTCGACGCGAAGTACGGCTTTTCGAAACACTACAACGTGACGGTGAAATCCGTTGCCGAGGATTGGAAGATGGCACACTCTGCGATAGCCACATCATCGATACCGGACCGGGCGATGGTTCTTCAGATCGTCGACGGGACCCAGGCTCCGATGGCGAAGGAACAGGCGCTGAAGCGTAATCCGGCGGTGTGGAACTACCTGGCCGAACAGATTCTGCCGCCGATGCGGCGGGTTGAGGTGATGATCGGCTATGCGACGGATCGCGTTGTCGAGGAGCGGATCCTGGTCAAGAAACCGGCACCCCAACCGGCAGTTCCTGCGAAGGATTACGTGGTTGTTGAGGAGGATGTGAACGGGGTGATTGTCGAGATGCCGGACAAGGGCGAGGTCCGCAAGGAGATGCGAGAGGAGTCGCATGCGGTGAAAAAGGAGGCAGAGGCCGCCCATCGTCTTGCGAAACACGATGCACGTGAAGCCGCGAAGATTGCCCGCGCCCAGGAGAAGGCTGCGAAGCGGATCGCCAAGAAGGAGGCGAAGGCGGCCAAGAAGGCAGCCCGAGCTGCGAAGAAGACCTATAAGGATCTGGAGAAGATGTAATCCGTCGCAGGAGCTTTTTTGTCGGCATGCCGGATGTCGGGGCGCTACAGCCCCGACATCCGGTTTTTTCGCTCCATACCGCCCGGATATTGGTAAACTGCGCTTTTCCCGAATCCCGCCCGTAACCCCTTCTTTCCCGGACTTTCGCCCGGAAACCACGAGCCCCGCACCTCTCAACCCCGACTTTCCGCAGACCGGTAAGCTGCGCTTTCCCCGAATCCCGCCCGGAGCCCCTTCTCTTCTGGACTTCCGCTCCTCCCGGACCTTTCTGGAAACTGCGCACCCCGCTCCTTCCCGAAAATCCGATCCGCTTGGGATCCGGTGAACCCTTCCCCGAAAACCGCAGGACTCTGCCTCTTCCGAGCCTTCACCAGCCCGGATTCCCGCCCCGAGATCTGTATTCCCACACCTTGCCCTGCCCGTGAAAAAGAGCCGGTCGGGAACGATTTGCGGGAAAGAAAAAACTTTCTAACTTTGCAGCGCATTTCACTCTCTTGTACTTAGATATGAAGACATTATCCAGAAAGGAGCGTGCCCTTGAGGGGTTGGCTTATTACGCGGTTTCTGTTTTGATCCTGGCCGTAGAGTTTTTCATCTATCTGATCCGGGGACAGCAGGCCGGTTACATGGATTTCGGAGGCTGGGTTTACTTCATCTGTTCATGCCTGTCACAGGCGGCCCAGTTGGCCCTGTTTCCCTATCTGATCTTTTATCTGCCCCTTGCGCTGACGGGCTGGCGGCGTACGGCCGCGACGCTTCAGGTCGGACTTACGGCCGTTATGTGTATCCTGGTCTACCTGAACAGCCAGGTCTATGCGCTGTATCGTTTCCATATCAACGGATTTGTTCTCAATCTGGTCTTCGGTGAGGGCGCCGGGGACATCTTCGAATTTGCGCCGATGGTCTACCTCAAACAGGCCCTGCTGTTCGGCGTGCTTCTTCTTCTCACGATCGGGGGCTGGCGACTGGCGCGGTACGTGAGCCGCCGTTTCGGTCGGCGCCTGGTGTGGCCCACGGTTTTGACGGTCCTCGGCGTGACGCTTTTCGCCCAATTGTATCATGCCTACGGGGCCTTTGTCCAGAAGCCGTCTATTCTTAAGAGTACGTCGGTGATTCCGTTCTATTATCCTTTGAGTGCGAATCGTCTGATGTTGAAGCTGGGCGTGACACCTCCCCCCAATTCGGGACTGAATTTTGGGGGACGGGCCAGCAATTCGGTCTCTTATCCGCGTGAGCCGCTGCAGATTACGCCGCCGGATTCGTTGCCGAACATCGTCTTTATCCTCATCGACTCCTGGAACAAGCGAACGCTGACTCCGGAGTGTATGCCTCACGTCTCGCGTTTTGCCGCGGAACACACTCTTTTCGACAACCATTTCAGCAGCAGCAACGGAACGCGGAACAGCGTTTTCGGGCTGTTTTTCGGCTTGCCGGGCTACTATTGGGATGCCTTTGAGGCGGACCATGTGCGTCCGTTGCTGATTCGGGAGTTGCAGGATCTTGGGTACGACATCCGGGCCTATTCGAGTGCGACGCTGCAGTCTCCGCCCTTCGATCGGGTTGTTTTCGGCGATGTGCCGGATATTCGAGTCCGCACCGAAGGCGACAGCTCCTGCCAGCGGGATTCTACGCTCACGGCGAATTTTCTCTCGGATCTGGGACCGCTGTCGGAATCCGGGCGTCCGTTCTTCTCGTTTCTCTTCTATGACCTTCCTCATGCCATTGCCGTTCCGGCCTCGAAGAACACCCGCTTCCAGCCGGCCTGGGAGTATGCGGACTATACGCGTCTGAACAACGATATCGATCCGACACCGTTCTTCAATCTCTACCGGAACTGTTGCCATGAGGACGACCGCCTGATCGGTCAGGTTCTCGATTCGTTGCGGAGCCGGGGCCTGCTTGAGAATACGATCGTTGTGCTTACCGGGGACCATTCGCAGGAGTTCAACGAGAACCGGAAGAATTTCTGGGGCCATAACGGGAACTTTTCGCGCTGGCAGCTGGAGGTTCCGATGATCGTCCGGATTCCGGGGATTCCGGCTGGGCGCTATACGCACCGCACGACGCATTACGATTTGGTTCCGACGCTGTTGCGGAGTCTGGGCGTGAGCAATCCCGCCTCGGACTATTCGATGGGCTATCCGCTGACCGATCCGACGCCCCGCGGGTGGCACTTTGCGGGGAGCGGGATGAACTACGCCTTTGTGATCGACGATGACAAGATTCTGGAGAAGAAGGTCAACGGCGTATTGGAGATCACGGACCGGGATTTGAACCCGATCGATTCGTACCGGATCGATCCGGAAGCATTTGACCGGGCGATGAGCCGTTTGAATTCGTTCTACAAATAGCGGGCGAAGGGTTTGCGAATCCGAAATGAATTGTTATCTTTGTCTGAGCAAAATATCAAAACCACGATAATATGGCAAATTTACGTACCTTGAAAAAGGAGATCGACTACCGCCTCGAGGAGGTTGTATTCGATTGCGACATGGCGATCTGCTTCCAGCCCTCGAAGGAGAAGGAGATCTTTGAAGTGATGCAGGAGGCTGTATCCGTCCGTAACGACCTGTTCTCTAAGGCAATGAATCCTGCCGAGCCTCATAACCGTTCGCTTGTGCGCAAGCACTATGCAGCGCTTCGGGCCGAGATCGAGGAGTCGTTCGGGAAGCTTTTCGAGAAGCTGAGCAAGATCAACGAGGCGAAGTAGCCTGCCGAAGAGTTGAAGACAGTGAGGTTGCGGTCGCAGGATTGCAACCTCCTTTTGTATATCCATTTTGGACGTACCAGACCCATCGCACCCTGTCAACCATGAAAACCCTGTTACGATTCATTCCGCTTTGTCTGTTGGTCGTCCTGCTGCATGGTGGCTGCATCGGCGAGGAGCCCCCTTCTCCGGAGTCGACGACGTTGGTCGGGGTGGGGGAGTCCGCCCCGGACTTTACGGTGGAACTCTTCGACGGCGGGACACAACGCCTGTCGGATCTTCGGAGCCGGGTCGTGTTGTTGACCTTTTTCGCTTCGTGGTGCCCGGAGTGCCGGGAAGAGTTGTCAGTGGTCCGTACGCAGGTCCTGGACCGCTTTGCGGATACGGATTTCACATTTCTGTGCATCTCCCGAGGGGAGACCCGGGAGACGATTTCCGAATTCCGCACGACCTACGGCTATGATTTTCCGATGGGTCTCGACCCTTCGGCGTCGATTTTCGGGCTCTATGCCCTTCAGGGCGTTCCCCGTAACTTTTTGTTGGATGCCTCGGGAACCATCGTTTCGCTTACGACAGGGTACGAGGCCGCGGAATTTGCCGCATTACTTGATACCGCCTCGTCGCTGCTTCTGCAGCAATAGCCTTATCCGCCGTTGCGTCCACCTTTTTCAATCGTGGTCGGGGCAACAGTCTCCGGGATGATGTTCCAGTACGGTGTGAGGAATCGTACCGTGTGAAATCACCTGAATCGGACAGTCGTAATTCCGCAACTGCTCCTGAGTCAGGATGTTCGAGTGATGCCGGTGTACGTGCCTGTTTACGCAGACAATCTCCTTGACCATGCTGGTTATGGTCCCTATGTCGTGCGATACCATGACGATGGCCATGCGTTGGTTCAACTCGCGCAACGTTTCATACAGTTCTTTTTCGAACCGGTTGTCTACGAAGTTTGTGGGTTCGTCGAGGATCAGCAGCCGGGGATTTGAGATGATTGCTCTTGCGAGGAGAGCCCGTTGCATCTGCCCGCCGGAAATCTCACCGACGGGCTGTTTTGCCACCTCCTGCAGTCCGGTACGTTTGATCAGCTCCATGGCCATCTCTTTGTCCTTGCGGGAATAGCGGGATCGGAACCCGTGATGGCCCTGCAATCCGGAGAGAACGACTTCGAAGACGGAGATCGGGAATGCCCGGTCGAAATTGGATATCTGGGGCATGTATCCGATCAGCCGTTCGTGTCCGCGGAAGAGCTCCGGAGCGAGTTCGATGGATCCGGAGTAGGGTACGGTTCCGAGTATGGCCTTGACGAGGGTTGTTTTTCCACCGCCGTTCGGGCCGATGACCCCGAGAAAGTCGTGTTCGTCGATCTGAAGATTGACATGTTGCAGGGCCTCATAGCCCTCGTATGCGACGGATACGTCGCGAAGCGTTACGAGTGTCATGGTTCCGTGATAGCGTCGGTGATTCGGTCGATGTTGTCGATGACCTGTTCCTCGAGGGGGTCGATTTCGATGTATTGAGCCTGCATGTCGCGGGCGATGACTTCGACGACGGATTGAGGGAATTGATTCTGATAGAAGATCTTCTTTACCCCGTCTTTCCGAGCATTTCGGATGATTTCGGCCACTCTTCGGGCCGAAGGTTCCTTTCCGTCGGCTTCGATTGCGACCTGCCGGATACCGTAATCGCGTGCGTAGTAGGTGAGAGCGGGGTGGTATACGATGAAGTATTCGATTCCGCTGAGTTGGATTTTTTTCTGGACCCGGTCATCGAGTTCGGTGATCCGGCGTATCAACTTTTCGAAGTTTGCCTGATATTTGACGGAATCGGGATAACATGCCCTGATTGCCTCGAATGCGTTTTCTGCCATGATCTTCAATGATCTGGGCGATGTCCAGATATGAGGATCCACACCGTGCGTATGAGCATGTCCCGTTTCCCCGGAATGGCCCCCGGAGTGGTTTCCGGACTCTTCGGAAGCCATACCATGGGCACAGTCACCCTCGATCAGTTCGATTCCCCGATTCAGCGGAATGATCTTGCCATTATCTTTGACTTTTTCGAGCAGAGCTTTTTCGAATCCGATGAGGCCTACACTGAAGATCATCCGGGCACTGTTCAGATCAACGAACTGTTTTGGGGATGGTTCGAAAGTTTCGGGACTTGCCCCGGCCGGGACAAGAACCTTGATTTCGAAGTCGTTACCTACGATTTCCTGAACGATGTTTCGCAGGGGGAGTATCGAAACGTAAAAGATCTTTTCATTCGTAGATGGTTTGTTGAGACAGGATGCACATACGATGATGGCGATCAACAGGGTCACAATTCGTTTCATAGACAAATTCGGTTGAACGGGTGCGAACGGAAGGTTCCGAAAGCCTTGCAAAGGTAATAAATAAATTGATAGGTCTTATTTTCAGACCGGGGAATATCGTGTCTCATAGCTGCTCGGGCTCCAGATCTTATGAGTTATCGATTATTACATCTATTATTTAACATAATATCAATATTATTTCATATCTTGGTAACGGATTGATACTCGGATAGGTCGAGAAAATACGTACTCAAATATCGTAACTAACCTAAGGTAACATATGTAAAACAACCTCAAAAACAACAACTTACCATGCTCTCACCAAAACAGAAAAAGGCGCTCTTCGGAGCGTCGATCGAATCCAGACCGCGTTACGTGCGGGTCCCTCTACAAATGGTAAACTCAGTGCGCGAACTCAATACCGATGTCAACTTCGCACGCCTCGTCGCACAATTCGAACAGACCGACGACCGCCTGCGGAGTTCAACAACTGAACCGATAGCGCATATCCGTCTCGATGCGTCGGGCGTCCGAGGCTGGGCCGACTTCTACGACCGTTATTGCTCGGCCTATCGGGCCCTCAACGGCTCGCGGATCATCCGCCGGATGCGCGTCACCGGCTACCGGATGATCAACATATCGTGTCGATCAACCGGCTACGATGTTGTCACGGATTCCTACGTGCGCGGCATCGACGAGGCGTGCGTTATCCTCGACATGCTCGTGCGGTCGATCCTCTCGTCGGGCCGTATCGCCGTCACGATCGAGACCGACGGCACGACGCTCCAGACCAACCGCCTGCGCTCGGCTATCGTATCGCACGACGAGTGGCGGCGCTCGTGGACGCTGGAGCGATGCATTGCACCTGCCGGCCAGATGATCCTGCGGGCCGATCGCTCGGAGATCGTCGAGGCGCTGAACCTCTGCCTTAACCTCGCTTCCTCCCTCGTTCATTCGGTCTCTTTTTTGGGCTCCTGCATTGCGCTCGATTTCCAACCGATGGAGCGCCACACGCTCAAACAGCGCTACGAATATCTCGACCTCAACGTCCTGCTGTCGGGTCGTCGTCTCCGTCGTGTTCAACGCTTCGGCCAATCTCGCGGTTATGACGGTACGGGAATTATACCAATTGGCCGCATGGAAGCGAGTTCTCGATGCTCACAGTTCTACCCGGATTTCAAAGAGATCGTCGGGAAGGTTACAAATGGTCATCAACGTGTCCCTCCTCTGTGAGCCGGTCGAGTCAGACGGATAGAACGCATGAACGATAGGTTTTCGGGGAAATGCTTAAACAAGCAGTGTGCTTTGCGGTTGTCGATCGCTTGTTGAGCGCCTACGCTGGAGCTGGGAGGTGTTATCGCAAATCGCTTTCAGCTGGTTATTATTTCGGCGTTTCATGACGGTTTGAGCCCTGTTTGGGGGATGTAGCCTCAGATTTTAAACCTTCCGAGCGTGCGATATTTCAATCGACAAGTCCTCTCGGACGGAATTATCGTGTTGTCGGGAAGAAACATTCGCAGGTCTGGTCGTCATAGAAGATGACGATCCGCTGGACGGCGGCACCTCTCCGTCCGCCGATCCCGTCGATCCCGCCGAACTGACCATTTCCGTCGACTAAGCCGCCCGACCCGCCTGAATTGTTACTTTGGTCGTTTCCGAAGCCCGATCTGCCACCCGTTGTGTTCAATCCTCCACCTCCGACTCCTTCGGCGGACATACCGGGGCATTTTTCGAAACCTCTGGCTCCCGAATTGTTTTTTTTCTCTGCGGCCGTCGAGCTGTTGTTCGGAGTTCCGAATCCTGCCATTCCGAAGAGCCCGTTTTCGAAGTTCATTCCTCCAGGTTGCCCCGCAATCGCCGAGGGTGTGTTGGTTGCCGTTGCAGAAGCCGAGGTTCGATCTGTGCCGATGTTTTCACTTCGGTACATGGATCCGGAGTCGAGCAACAACCAGTCTGGGTTGATTCTGGGGAATCGGCGAAGAATTTTTTGAAGGAGTTCGAAACTGGGTTTGTTTCTTCCGGCGAGAATATGGGAGATTCCCGCCGGATTGATCTCAAGAATCTCGGCGAGCTGACTCGGTTTCAAACCTTCGGATTTCATCAAATCGAGCAATTTTTCCCTCATCGGCGTAATTTTTTACAAATATAACAATTTTTCTTTTGTAAAACAAGAAAAATGTACATTTGTAAAATGTTAATATCTGTTGATAAAGTTTACAAAAGTAAAACATTGAATATGGTTAAAATCCGCTCAAGCTACATATGTCAATTATTACTTTAAGTAATATTGTTTATTTATTTGGTTATAAGCTATAATTTTGCATTGATTCCGAATTTTACGCTTGATCCTTGGTCTTTTGTTCTTAAACGATGTTTGCTGTGGTGTTTTACTTTATATAATTCATATAATACATTGATTTGTAGTGATTATTTTTCATGTAATTTAATCATTGAACACCTGTCTGTTGTCTCCCTAAAAGGGCTTTAGCGTATCTTATGTTATTATTTACAAATGTAGCTATCAACACAGATTTCAACAGACTGTATTTTCCAAATGTAATTACATATGGAAAAATCACCTCTTTTTTGCTTTTACAAATGTAAATAAACTACCCTGCTTCTTGATTTTTTGAACAAATTCTCAATATTTCGAATCTCTATCCATTTGAATTGTTAACAATTCTGTATTGGCTATACATTATGTTAAATAAAAATAAGTCGAATAGTGTTAATAACACACTATCCGACTCATTTACAGAGCTTTTTATACTTGTTAACAGCTCATTATTTGGCGAGCTTGTTGGCTATTTCCTGGAACTCTTCTGGCGTCAATTTGAGTTTTTCGCGATGAAAATCGACGTCACTTTCGCTTTGAATCGGGATCAAATGGATGTGGGCATGGGGAACTTCGAGTCCTAAAACGACCATTGCGACCTTTTTGCATGCTATTTCGCGCTGGATTTTGGCTGCAACCTTTTTTGCGAAGAGCATCAAGGCCGCAAGTGTTTCGTCATCGAGGTCAAACAGATAGTCGACCTCTTGTTTCGGGACGACCAGCGTATGTCCTTTTACGAGCGGATTAATGTCGAGAAATGCATAGCAGCGGTCATCTTCGGCCACTTTGTACGAAGGGATCTCCCCTGCGATGATACGTGAAAAAATTGTTGCCATCTTTTTTTGTTTTTGAGTTTGCTACGTTTTATCTGTTTTATTATATGGATCCGCGTCTCTTCATGTTTGTCGGATTATCTACCAAATCGAAGTGTGGCACGTGAATCTGCGATTGTCTCTTGTTTGTATATCTTCACTCTTTTGCGGTTATATCAACCAAGTCGATGCTTCCGCGTGGAGATCTGCTGATTTTCCTGTCTGTCGGGGCTTTTGACGCGGTATATCTACCTGGCTTGTTCTCGTGCGGGAATCTATGGATTTTTTTCTTGTCTGTCGAGGTTTTTGCGAGGTTATCCACTTGGCTGATGCTTCGTGCTGGGTCTGCGGATTTTTCTTTTGCTTGTCGTTTTTTGCGGGCATAAACTGCCAGTCTGGTGTCCTCGCGTGTGGATTTACGGATTTTTTCTTGTTTGTCGACTCTCTTTTACGAATGCATCCGTCAGGCATCCGTTCACCTCATTATTTACACTGGAGAAAATGAATTGTCTTCCTTAGTGCCTTCTTTTCCTCACACACACTCTCTCTGCTTTCACAGGCCTCTCTCTGCTTTCACAGGCCTCTCTCTACCCTCACAGGTCCCTCTCTACCTTCACACGGCCCTCTCTACCCTCACACGACCCTTTCTGCCTTCATACACCCCCTCTACTGTCCTTACAACCTCTTCACCGCCTTCGCTCTCCAGCATTTAGTTTCTTCCTCTCTCTTCCTTCTTCCGTGCGGTCATCATATCACTATCCACTCACCTCTTCTCAGCCTCTCCTTTACTGCTTTTCGCTGTGTCTCCTCTCTGTGCTTTTCGCTCACTACATCTCTGTGCCTACTCAGCCTTTCCGCCTCTTTATCCTACCAGCCCACTCTCTTCCTTCTCTGCCCCTCTCAGCCCCCTCTCAGCTCTTTCCGTCCCTTTTTCTTATCCCTCTTTTTGAGCGCTTATATGGCTCCTTATGAGCCACCTTCTTCACCATCCAACCTCCCTTTACCGGCCGTGATTATGGCTCTTCGAATTTGGGCTTCAGAATTTCGGAATAGATGACAGCCTTACGCAGATCGAATTCATCGATCAGTTCGGCGAATTGCTCTTCCGTATTGTCGTTTGATGAGCGCTTTTTTTCGGAGACTTTTTGTCGGGAGTCCGGTTTTTTCTCCTGTTTGTTTTTCGCGTCGGAGCTGTTGCGAAGTTCCTCCCGGATTGCTTCCGGTTCGGTCATCCCGAATTCGGTCCAGGAGATGGTTTCAGAGCTGTCCGATTCGGGGAGAACGTCTTCAAACGAAGACTCTTCCGGAATTCGTTCCTCCTTCGTGAACGTTTCGGAAGCGGGGCTTGTAATGATCGTTTGTCCGGAGACCTTGCGAGCCGTATGCTGAGGCTGTTCGGGCTCCCGGACCGGTTGGAGTACCGGAGATTCGTGCGCAGTCGGAGCGTCGTTCTCCTCGTTCCACGGGATTGAGGGCCATGCTTCGCCATGTTGCGGCGGAGTTTGAGCTCCTTTTCCACGGGCTTTGCGGGCCTGCGATACGGAGTTGAAGATCATCGCACCGACGATGATCACCACCCAGAGTATGGTCGAAAAGTCCTCCATGTCCGTATCAATTCATGTTTCTTTTGACGGTCTCGATTCCTTTGATCTGGCGCAGTTTGTCCATGAGGGCATAGAGGCTTTCGGCATCTTTTACATAGAGGCTGACATTTCCTTCGAACACCCCGTCGTGGCTGTGGATATTGACCTCGCGGATATTGATGTTGAAATCGTTTGTCACGACCTTTGCCAGATCCAGCAGCAGACCCTGTCGGTCTATTCCCCGCAATTCGGTGGTAACGAGGTAGGACATGGCCTTGTGTTGCGACCATTTGATCTCCTCCTTGACGATGTTTTTGCCGTATTGTGCGGCCAGGCGGTTCAGTTCGTCGCAGGTTGCCTTGTGTACGATGATCTTACCCGAGGCGGGATCCCTGTATCCCACGACCTTGTCTCCGGGGATGGGTTTGCAGCATTCTGCGATTTCGAAGCGCGGCTCGACCGACGTATCCGTCACATCGGGCTTGATATCGCCGTCCGAAGCCGCCGGGTCGTCGTTGTCCTCCTCCTTTTGGGGAATGAAGAGGGTCCAGAATTTGAGAATCTTGCTTTTTGAATTGACCTTGAGGGCCTTGTCGAGGTTTTCGAGCGAGACGATTCCGGCTCCGATTTTACTGTACAGTTCCTCTTTGTTGTTGCAGTCGTAGATCGGGACGATCTTGCGCAGGACGCGTCCGCTGAGTTTGACATTCAGCGTCTTCATCTTCTCGTCGAGCATCTGCATGCCGCGTTCGATGTTGTTCTGCCGCTCGCGCTTGAGGAAATTCTTGATAGACTGTTTGGCCTTTGCCGTGGTGACAACCTCGAGCCATTCGGGTTTGGGGCGGGCGTTGTCCGCCGTGATGATCTCGATCTGGTCTCCGCTGTTGATCTGTGTGGTGATGGGTTCGAGCTTGTGGTTGATCTTGGCGCTGATGGCGTTGTTGCCGATCTTCGAATGGATGTCGTATGCAAAGTCGAGCGCCGTGGCGCCATACGGCATTTTTCGGGCCTCTCCTTTTGGCGTAAATACTACGATTTCAGATGTGTACAGCGATAACTTGAAGTTGTCCAGGAAGTCCACGGCATTCTCCGTCGGACTGTTCAACGCTGCGCGAATCTGCTTCAGCCACTTGTCGAATTCATCCTCGTCCTGCGAGATCGTGGCGTGCTTGTACTTCCAGTGAGCCGCAAAGCCCCGCTCGGCGATATCCTCCATGCGTTGCGTACGGATCTGTACCTCGACCCAAACGCCGTCGGGCCCCATCACGGTCGAATGCAATGCCTCGTATCCGTTTGCCTTGGGCATCGAGATCCAGTCTCTGAGCCGGTCGGGCTTGGGGGTGTAGATGTCGGTAATTGTCGAATAGATCTGCCAGCATTGGGTCTTTTCCGAGGGGAACGGCAGGGGCTTGAATACGATGCGGATGGCGAACAGGTCGTAAATTTCCTCGAAGGGGATCTGTTTGCGCTGCATCTTGCTCCAGATGGAGTATACGCTTTTGACGCGTCCGGAGATCTCGTAATTGATGTTGTCGCGGTTCAGTGCGGCGATGATCGGGGCATTGAACTTGTCGATGAACTCTTTTCGGGAAGCTTCGCTCTCCTGGAGTTTTTGGGTGATCTCGGCATACTGTTGCGGGAACCGGTACTTCATGCAGAGATCCTCCAGTTCGCTCTTGATGGAGTACAGTCCGAGCCTGTATGCGAGAGGCGCGAAGAGATAGATGGTCTCTCCGGTGATCTTGATCTGCTTGTTCAGGGGCATGGAGCCCAGGGTCCGCATGTTGTGGAGCCGGTCGGCGATCTTGATCAGGATAACGCGTACATCGTCCGAGAGGGTCAACAACACCTTTCGGAAGTATTCGGCCTGTTCGGAGGTGTCGGCATTGAATACGCCGGACATCTTCGTCAGGCCGTCAACCATCGAGGCGATTTTCGGGCCGAAGATTCGCTCCATGTCCTCGACGGTGTACTCCGTGTCTTCGACGACGTCGTGCAGCAGCGCGGCCACGACCGACTTGACCCCGAGTCCGATCTCTTCGATTACAATCTTGGCAACTGCAATAGGATGAAGGAGATACGGTTCGCCGGATCGGCGCCGTACCCCCTCGTGAGCCTCTTTGGCGAGGAAAAACGCACGTTTGATCAGATTCCAGTCCTCATCGTTTCTGCAGATTCGGGTACAGGAGAGGAGCAGATCGTCCCATTTTTCCTTGATCAGGGCTTCATCCTCGGCAGTATATCCCATAGGCTACTCCTTTTTGGGGTTTTTCAGGGCTTCGCGGACCTTCAGTTCGATCTCTTCCGCGAGCGCCGTATCGTTTTTAAGCAGCTCCTTGACGGCATCGCGTCCCTGTCCGATCTTCCGATCGCCGTAGGAGAACCACGATCCGGCCTTTTTGATGATCCCATAGTCGACGCCCAGGTCGATGATTTCTCCGATCTTGGAGATTCCCTCCCCGAACATGATGTCGAACTCGGCGCGTTTGAACGGGGGTGCGACCTTGTTCTTTACGACCTTGACCTTGGTGCGGGTTCCGAGCTGCTCTTCGCCGTCCTTGATGACCGACATGCGCCGGATGTCGATGCGCACCGAAGCGTAGAATTTCAGGGCGTTACCACCCGTCGTGGTCTCGGGGTTTCCGTATACGACGCCGATCTTGTCACGCAACTGGTTGATGAAGATGCAGACGGTCTTGGTCTTCGAAATGCTCGAAGTGAGCTTTCGCAGGGCCTGGGACATGAGCCGGGCCTGGAGTCCCATCTTCGAATCGCCCATCTCTCCTTCGATCTCGGCCTTGGGCGTCAGTGCCGCCACGGAGTCGATGACGATGATGTCGATGGCGCTCGAGCGGATCAGCGAGTCGGCGATTTCGAGGGCCTGCTCGCCGTTGTCGGGCTGCGAAATGAGGAGGTTGTCGACATCGACGCCCAGTTTCTGCGCATAGAAGCTGTCGAAGGCGTGTTCTGCGTCGATGAAGGCCGCGATACCGCCGGCCTTCTGCGCCTCGGCGATGGCATGGATGGCCAGCGTGGTCTTACCCGAGGATTCGGGGCCGAAGATCTCGATGACGCGGCCCTTGGGATAACCGCCGACCCCGAGGGCCATGTCGAGCGTGATGGAACCCGTGGGAATGACGGGAATATCGTTGACCTCGGTGCTGTTCATGCGCATGATCGAACCCTTTCCGAAGTCCTTCTCTATTTTTTGCATCACCGCGTCCAGCACTTTGAGCTTGTCCGCGTTAACAGGTACTTTTTCTGCCATTTTCGTGTATAGGTGTTACTTGTTTCTTGTTACTTGTTTCTTGTTCCGTTTTCTCGGCTTCCGGTTTCCCCTTCAGTCCTTCTACGGCTCCGCCCGGGTTTAGTGGCGGCCTTCCTGTCTCATCTGTTCGAGGGCTTTCTCGGCCGGCGTCCGGTTGTCTGTTTTCATCCGCAGCGGGAAGCGGATGTTCCGTGCGTCGAGTTCCCGGTCGGGATAGGGGCTCCAGTTCCCGTTGTTTCCGACGCTGAATCTCCAGTCGGCCCATTCGATGGAGGGATCCTGCGGGATCGAATGGCGTGCCGCACCGGCCGCTGCGGTCTCCTGCGCCCTTTCGTCGGCCCGTTCGTACATGAGACGGTGGATCTGCCGCCGGGCCCGTCGTATGGGATCGACCTCCTCGCGCAACCATTCAACGTTGTTGCCGAGAGGCTCCACGCCGAGCGGGATGGCGTCGGCGGGCACCCCGATTGCGGAGATCTCGCCGCCGGCCTTGCCTTGTGTGTACGCTGCTCCGGGACCTTTGATTCCGCATGGCTCCTGCCCGGCGCCGAGAAGCGGAGCCAGCAGCAGGACCGTGCATGCGATATGTACCGGAGCGCACATTGTCGAGATTATTTGTATGCGTCGATGATCTGCTGATAATGATTCTTGGTATCGACCTTGGTGAAGACCTTTTCGATGCGCCCCTGTGCGTCGATGACGAACGTGGTCCGCAACACGCCCATGTACTTGCGGCCGTACATCGACTTTTCGGCCCATACGCCGTATGCCTCGCACACCGAGTGGTCGGTGTCGGCCAGGAGGGTGAAATTCAGGTCGTGTTTGGTGCAGAAATTCTGGTGCGACCGTTCGCTGTCGGGGCTTACGCCGATGATCCGGAATCCCATGCGGGCGAGCTCCTCCTTTCCGTCGCGGAGGCTTTTGGCCTCGAGCGTGCATCCCGAGGTGTTGTCCTTGGGATAGAAATAGAGGATTGTTCGCTGCCCTTTCAGATCGGCAAGCGTCAGTATGTCACCGTCCTGTGTGGTGGACCGGAAATCGGGGGCCATATCCCCGGGTTGCAGGGTTGTCATAGGTTTTACCGAGAAAAAATCAGTTGTTCAAAGTTATGAAAAATTCTGCGTATTTCCGCGTTTCGGGGGCGAAATTTTGGCTCAGTCCCACTGATAGGTCACTTCGATCTGCTCTTCGAACTCCTCCCGGGAGGTGTTTAGCCTGTGGTGGCAGGCCGGGCAACGGATGGCCGTTTCGGTTTCGACATACTCGCCGCACCCGACGCACATCGGCAGAATGCCGTAACCGGGTTGCATGTAGTGGTCGAATTGTGCACCGCAGTGCTTGCATCTGATTTTGTAGGCTGTTCCCATCGTTGTAAGGTTTTTATTGGTTCACGATGCAAAGGAACACCCTGCTGGTGACAATTTGTGACACGAATATCGGAAACTGCAAAAAAATCTTCGACCCCCCCCCTGCCTTTTGCCCGACCTCCGCCCGGCTTCTTCTGCCCGGGATCCGGATGGCCTGGTTTCCGCCAGACCTTCTTCTGTCCGGGATCCGGATGGCCTGGTTTCCGCCAGACTTTCTTCTGCCCGGATCCCGATGGCACGACTCTGCCCGGCCTCCTCTGCCCGCTTTTTAAGCCTTATTTTCCTCGATCGGGCGTAATTCGCCGGTCGTGGAGTCCATGATGTAACCCTTCACGACGATATCGTCGGGGACGAGCGGATGGTTGCGCACCAGATCGACGGTTTCGAGGACCGCCGACTCCGTGTCGTCGAACCCGTGCAGCCACTGGTCGAGATCTATTCCGCAATGCTTCATCAGCGTGATGTGCTGCTCGGGGATACCGCGCTGTTTCATGGCGTGCTGCATTTCGGCACTGTCCATGCCCTGTACGCCGCAGTTGGTGTGCCCGATGATCATCACCTCCGTGACCCCCAATTCATAGATGGCCACGAGCAGGCTGCGGAGCGTACTGTCGAAGGGGTTCGTGATGGTTCCTCCGGCATTCTTGATGATCTTGACGTCACCGTTCCTTAGTCCGAGGGCTGCGGGGAGGAGCTCCACGAGGCGGGTGTCCATGCACGTAACGATGGCGATGCGCTTGTTGGGATATTTGTCCGTGATGAATCGCTCGTAGCCCTTTTCGGCCACGAAGCGGCGGTTGAAAGCGAGAATTTCGTCGATCATTTTTCGTTGTCGGTTTATTTCAGATTCTTGGCGATGTAACTTTTGATGTATTCCGTCAGTTCGGGGGAATCGACAATGCGGATGTCGTCGAGCAGCCCGACGACGAACCTCCCTACTCCGGCCATTCCGGCCACTTCGGTGTCGAGGATCCAGCGACCGCGGCCGGCGGTCCGGATGTCGCGTTCGGCAAGCGGATACTCCTCGCACAAGAGGTTGTAGGCCAGGAGTCCCAACTCGAGGCGGATGCGGTGCCGTTCGCGGCCGTGGATGCGGAAGACGTCGATGAATCCCTCTTCGTGCCGGGCTTCGTGCTGCCAGGGGGTCTCCGTGAGTTCCACCTCTCCGATGCGGGCCGTCTTGAAGAGCTTGTTGGTGCCGTCCTCCGTATCGTAACACCATACCTGCACGTAGTTGGTCGTGAAGGCGAAGGGCTCTACCCTGCGGTCACGAACCTCGCCGCCATGTCCCGACTGATAACCGTGCAGGATGGCCTGATGCTGCTCCTCGATGGCTTCGATGAGCCGGTGGATGTTCGGGGCATTCTTGCCGCGTACGACCGTGTCGGCGAGCGTGCGGTTGTCGTAGACCGAGTAGAGCTTGCGCTTGCGGTTCTGTTTCAGGAGGTTCGTGTCGTCGATGTTCTCGATGGCGCTTTTGAGGATCACGGCCTCCTCTTCGGTGAAGTGGACGAGTTGCGAGATGTCGCGGAAATGGGGCGACTCCTTGTCGAGACGGATGCAGTCACCCGATTTCTTGATGACGAAGCCGGCTTCGCGGAAGGTGTCGATGTAGCGGTATACGGTTCGTCGCGACATGTCGAGGCGTTCGGCCAGCTGGTCGACGTTGTAGGTGGTGTTGGCGGTGAGCAGCTTCATGAGCCGCAGCAGTCGTTCGAGTTTCGGTTGATCCATCGGGTCCGGGAGTTTTCGGGCAAAGATACAAAAAAAGCCGTGACAACTTATGTCACGGCTTTTTGATTTTTCCATGCTTGATTTCTTGGATTTTTCCGGTTTCCGGCTCATTCCGGTCTTTCCGGTTCCCCGCCCTTGGTGTTGGCCCTTTTCTCCTTTCGGCCTCCCGGCTCCGTCCCGGCTTCGGTTTTAAGACTCTTCTCCGGCCTTATGCCCCTCCGGCCTTATGCCCCTCCGGTTTCCGGCCCACTCCGGTCTCGCTCAGCCCCCCCCCGGGTTATTGGGCGAGGACGCGTTTCTCGATCTCCTCGACCTGACGGCGGAATGCCTTGTCGGTCTCCAGCAGATTCGAGACGGCCTTGCAGGAGTGGAGTACCGTAGCGTGGTTACGGCCTCCGATGGCCGCTCCGATGGTTGTGAGCGGAGCCTTGGTATGCTGCTTTGCCAGGTACATGGCGATCTGTCGGGCCTGTGCGATTTCGCGGGTACGCTCCGTGGAGTTGAAACGCTCGAAGTCCAGATTGAGGTACTGGCAGACCACCTCGATGATGTGGTCGATGGTGATCTCCTTCTGGTTGATCTTGACGTAGACCTTCAGGATCTCCTTTGCGAGCGAGGTGGTGATCTTACGTCCGAGGAACGAGGCATTGGCCACCAGCGACGACAAGGCACCTTCGATCTCCCGGACATTTGCCGAGATGTTGTCGGCCAGGTAGGTCACGACATCGTCGGAGATCTGCGCGCCGAGTTTTTGTGCCTTGGCGCGGATGATCTTGAGTTTGGTGTCGTAATCCGGCGTGTTGAGCTGTGCGGACAGTCCCCACTTGAACCGGGTCAACAGTCGCTGTTCGATGTCCTTCAGTTCGACGGGCGGCTTGTCCGAGGTGAGGATCAGCTGCTTTCCGGCCAACTGCAGGTGGTTGAATATGTTGAAGAACGCGTTCTGAGTTCCGGTTTTTCCGGTGAGTTCCTGGATATCGTCGATGATCAGCACGTCGATCATCTGGTAGAAGTGGATGAAATCGGGGATTTCACCGTTCTTGTATGCGGTCTGGAACTGGGCCTGGAACTTGTTCATCGAGACATAGAGCACCTGGAGTTCGGGGTGACGTTCCCGCACCTCGTGTCCGATGGACTGTACGATATGGGTCTTCCCGAGCCCCGAGTCCCCATATATATATAAGGGGTTGAAGGGGTTGTTTCCGGGATTCACGGCGACGGACATGCCGGCCGAACGTGCCAGACGGTTGCATTCGCCCTCGATGAATGTCGCAAAGGTAAGGTTGGGGTTCAGCTGAGGATCGATGACGATCTTCTTGAGCCCGGGAATTACGAAAGGATTTTTTATATTTGCGGTATTCGTCTGGGTGTTGAACTGCGCGATAGCCGTCGTGTCGGCATCGGAAGCGACGGGGACGGGCTGTGCGGCGGCTCGAGGCACGGCATAGTGGAGCCGGGTCTGCTGACCGTAAAGCTGCGAGATGATGGGTTTGAGGAACGGGATGTAGTTCTTCTCGATCTGTCGTACGTAGCTTTCGTTGGGTACCCTCAGACGGAGCGTCGTGCCGTCGAACTCGAGGGGCACGATGGGTTGGAACCACTTGCGGAACTCCTCTTCGGAGGTCTGGGCCTTGATCCGGTCCAGGCAGTGTTTCCACATATCGCTATATGTCTGCGAATTGTTTAACATGTCCAAGGGTTGCATTTTTTTGACAAGGCAAAGTTGTGAATAATTTTGTAAAAAGATTTTCGAAATTGGGTTGCAAATCTCCTTTTTTTGTATATAGAAAAACAACGGTTTTAGGCGATGGAATTTTAACTTGTTGATATTGAATAATCGAATTTTATTCTGTATATTTGCATATAAAATTTTTGGGACAACCGAGTCAATGTTATAAATAAAACCAATAAAATTATGGCAAACGAACTGGAACAATTGGTTCTGCAAAAAGCGCAGTCGTGGCTTGACGGACACTACGACGAAGAGACGAAGAAACAGGTCAAGTATCTGATGGATAATGATATGAATGAACTTGTCGAGAGTTTCTACAAGGACCTGGAATTCGGTACGGGCGGCCTGCGCGGCATCATGGGCGTGGGTTCGAACCGCATGAACATCTATACGGTAGGCGCAGCCACACAGGGCCTTTCGAACTACCTGCAGAAGAACTTCGCGGGCGAACAGGTGCGCGTAGCCGTTGCGCACGACAGCCGGAACAATTCGCGGATGTTCGCCGAGCGAGTGGCCGACATTTTCGACTCGAACGGTTTTAAGGTTTACCTGTTCGTCGCGCTTCGTCCGACCCCCGAGCTGAGCTTTGCAATCCGCGAGTTGAAGTGCCACTCGGGCGTGGTGGTTACGGCGTCGCACAACCCCA
>CALUJN010000079.1 GCA_944320985.1 uncultured Alistipes sp.
CGTAACTTGCGATAGCGGCTTAACTTGTTCATGATCAATGATTATTTTGTCTGTTTCTGCAAATATAAGCATTTTATCCGCTTATGCAACTTATAATCAGGGATTTAATTTATAGAAGTCCCCTTAATTCTATTTCCCCGAATAAAACGCTTAATGGGAGGGGTTGTTTTGACAATTAAACATCCTTATGAAAAGCTGATTGCGCAAAACTCCGGGCTATAAACGACTCTTCTTAATCGCTAAAGAATCTTTCTCCGCATCTCTTTCTTACGTTTTGTCCTACAAGTTGAGGCTAATCTCATATCTCAATAATGTTTCAAAAAGAAGCAGGACAGCAGAAGGTCTTCTTATCAATAACCGTCTTATCCCATCTGCCGGCTCCTCGTTTAATATTGCTCAATCCATCACGTAGATCGTCGGCTGAATTTTTGCTCCATAGTTCAGATCGGTATGGCTGAACCTTCTCGTAACGTAGTTTTTAGAAATTGTAAACGATCTTGCTTTATTTTTTTCGATGCATTTAAAGTATTGTTTCAAGCAAAATATTTTACAACTTTCAAATAATTGATATTATCTACCACAAGGATGTGCTATTCTTTTTTTATATTTTTTATATACTGGCTTGGCGTCATTCCGAACTCTTTTTTAAAACATGTACTGAAATACTTTGCATCCGAAAAACCTACTTTGTATGCCACCTCGGAGATATTACATGTTTTCTGAATCAGAAGTTTACAGGCATATTTGAATCGTATGTTTTTCATATAATCTTTGGGAGACATTCCCGTAAGGCCCTTGATCTTTCTGTATAATGTCGATTTTGACATATTGAGCAATACATACAAATTTTCATTTGTAAATTCTGGGTTCAGTAGATTCTCTTCTATTGTTCTTGTGATTTTCTCAAGAAACTCTTTGTCCATCTCCGTATTCACCAGACTATTGATCTCGTTGTTATTTCCGGCCTGATAAGCGCGATACAACTTCTCTCTATTGGATAAGGTGGACTCTATTTGAGCATATAGAACGGAAGGCTCAAACGGCTTGTCGATATACACATCCACTCCGACTCGATAGGATTCGAGTTTCGATTCGACCGCCAGTTTGGCACTCAGCATGATTACGGGAAGATGAGAGAACGAGAACTCATTTCTTATGTTGCGTATCAGTTCCACTCCGTCCATTTCAGGCATAACATAGTCTGTAATGACGAGATCTACATTGTCGTTATGCAGAATTTCAAGGGCTCTTACTCCATTTACCGCCGTATGAATATTGTATTTATCCTTGAGGAGTTCCGTCATAACGGCCAGCAGTTCCATATTGTCATCCACGATCAGCAAGGTGTATTTTGCGCCATCGTTTTTTGTCATTGCGGGGGAATGAATCAGATCCTTGGGACAATTCTCAAGTTGCCCGCATAAGGATAGGTCTTCGATTTGCTCCTCCCGATAGACCTTTCTGTCGATGGGCAGGATGACCGTAAATTCCGTACCGACGCCCTCTTCACTATTGACATTGATACTCCCGGAATGGAGATCGACGAGGTCTTTGGTAAGAGAGAGTCCGATGCCCGTTCCTTTTGTGTTGAAGCGTCTGTAGTCCCCTTCGTAGAATCTTTTGAACAGATCTTTTTTTCGCTCTTCGGAAATTCCGAATCCAGTGTCTTTTACGGAAAAAGCGACGGAGTCACAATCGTTGTATACTGCACGGGAGACGGCCACCGTCACTTTTCCGTTTTTCCTGTTGTATTTGTAGGCATTTGAGATGAGGTTATACAATATCTTGTCCAGTTTGTCCTTATCCACATATCCAAAGATGGATTCTTCGCTGCAGTTGAATTCGATGTGAATGTTTTTATCGGTGATAGCCGGTTCAAAGTTGTCTTTGCATAAGTTTCTGACGAAAGCCGCTATGTCAATCTTGGATACTTTCAGTTTCAGGTTGGACGTTTCGGCCTTTCTGAATTCGAGCAGCTGCTGGAGCAGACGCATCAGACGATTGAGGTTTGATTGGAAGATTCTCATCATGTCCGTGTTCTCCTTCACATCGGCAAAAGCCTTTTCGAGCGTACAGGACATGATGGTGATGGGGGTGAACAATTCGTGCGAGACATTGGTAAAGAATGCGAGTTTCGCCTGATTGACCTCATCGGACTTTTGTCGTTCCATTCTTTCGATCTCCAGGGACCGGCGGAACCTTATCTTGTGCTTGACGGAATACAGGATGGAGACCAGTACAATGATGGATAACATTGCATAAATAGATTTGGCCCAGGATGACAGCCACGGGGAAGGCTTCACGACAATATTTACAGAAGCGTTTTTTCCGTTCCAGTTTCCGATGTCATCCGCGGCCCTCACGATGAACGTATATTTTCCCGGGGGCAGATTGGAATAGGTCACGGAGCGATACCTGGAATCGGAGAAATTCCAGGAGATGTCCGCACCATCCAGTTTGTAGGCATAATTGATCATTTCGGACGCCGTATTCCCGGATGCGGAGAAAACGAACGTTATGCTTTTCTCCTTATGCGTAAGAGTTATGTTCTCCGTATAAGGAGGCAGAAAGTCCAGCATCCGTTTTCTGTGTTCCGGGGCCTCCTTATAAACCGATCTGTTGTATAACAAAATATCAGAGACAAGGGCAGATACGGGATAGCTCACAAAGCTGTGTCTGGATGTGTTTACCGTACTGAAGCCCTCATAGCCACCGAAAATTATCTCATAACCATCCGACCAGCATGAATTTTTCAGAAACGAGAGGTTGTATATTCCATCATGGGCGCCAAAATTCTTTATCTTGGGATTCTCTTCGAGTGTATTAATACAGATTATACCACTTGATGTTGCCAGCCATAAATTTCCGCGTATATCCTCGGCTATGGAATTTATGACATCCGATCTGAACAGATTGGGGCTGTAGGCCGTAATGAAGCGATTCTCCTTTCGGTTGTAACGGATCAGTCCATTGCCATAGGTTCCCGCCCATATCCGATTGCTGGCATCCTCATATAAGGAGAGAATCCGGTCGCTGGGCGTATTTCTGTCGGCTACTCTGTACACTCTGTATGTGTTGATTGTGTCGGTTTCGAGATTGTAATCCATATTGAAGATTCCATTTTCACGGGTTCCGACCCAGAGACTGCTGTTCGAGTCGATAAGAATTGTCTCGACCGGCACATTTTTTATGAAACTGTTGAGTCGGTCGGGGACCAGGAGCCTGTACTTGTTTTTCTTGTCACGTCGAAGGATCGTAATTCCGGCCTGTGTTGCCAACCAGATGTTTCCATGAAGATCCGTTTGAGCCTTGTTGATAAAGTTCTTCCAGGACATTTCTGCCCCTGCGGAGTAGTGTTCAAGCAGTTTGAGTTGTCCCTTTTCGTTCTTTTCAACGAGATAGACGCCCCGGTATTTCGTAGCGAGGAACAAGGAGTCTCCGCTGTTGCTTTCAATGAAAGAGGTGACACAATTGCTTTTGATATCGATTTCCGGCACTATCTCCTTCATGAGATCCATTCTGTCACCATCCAGGCGGACAAACCCGTTTCCGCGTATTCCCAGCCACAAAATATGGTCTCTGTCCCGAAATACCGCAGTGACCTCCGAGGATATCAGCTTCTTGCCATAGGTGTCGGGATCGCATTCGGCAATGATTCCGGGCAAGACGGAGACAGCGGCCAACCCTTTGCCGTATTCGGCCAGCCACATGATTCCGTTGTTTCCCTTACAGATTGATTTCACCTCGTGAAAATCGGCATTTTCAGACAACCGGTAGGGGATGAAGCGTCTGTCGGCGAGCTTGATGATTTTCAGTCCGTATGGTGTAGCGAGCCAGATATTTCCCGTATCGTCTATCTCGATATCGTAGATTATATTCCGGTCTTCCTTTTCTGCGCGGTTTTCCCAATTTACCGTATACTGTATGGAGGATTTTGCTCCGGACATGTAATTTTCGAGACAGAACAGACCGTTTCCCCAGGTGGAGACATAGATGTTTCCGGCACGGTCTTCCAGGAACCGGGTCGGAGAAATGTCTTCGGGCAATAAATCGGGCGCAATCTTCTTGACGCTATCCTGTTCCGGGTTCCATACATATACCCCTTTATTCCAGGTTCCTAACCAGATCAGGCCTTTGGAGTCCCTGTACATGCTGTTGATATTTCCGAAAGAAGGTGCGACCCGAGAGAAGACAGAGTCTGCGGAATTGTATTTGAACAGCCCGCTGAACCCTCCGAGAGCCAAAAGATTGTCGGAGATACGGCACAAGGATTTCAAATGGGAAGAATGACTTTCGGGAATTTTCAATCTTTCGACCTTCGCGCTTTTTTTATTGAATACGATGACTCCTTTGGGGGTAATCACATCCAGGCTGTCCCGATAGTCTGAGATCTGTATGATGGTGTTGCTGGGCAGGTAATCGGTTTTCCCGTATCCGGAACGGAACGATATGAAGTCATATCCGTCAAATCTTGCCAGTCCGTCATTCGTGGCACACCATATCATTCCTTCGTCGTCCTGGCAGATATCATTCACTTCGTTGGAGATCAGCCCGTCTGCGACACTGTATCTCCGTACCGACAGATCGAGCGTCTGCGCGTGCAAGGTATCCGGACATAAAACAGACAGAAGTAACAGACAGACGAAATGAATGTATTTCATAATTCAAATGCGACTCACATGTTCAATCTTTCCAAAGATAGGAAAATTTTTGACATGCCGATTTCAGTTTATTTTTATCAGCATGAATGTCCCTGGTTCCAGTGTGACATAGATATCGTTGTTTGAGGAATCGACAACCGGAGTTATCTTTCTGGCCGATAGTCTGATCAGGTCGCTTTGGAGGGGTGAGTAGGCGGTAGCCGATACTTTTTTTCCGTTGAGGTTGGATTCCAGTTCTATTTTAAGAGTCATTTTGGCTTGCAGACTTTTTCCGGAGAGGATCACGGAGCGGTCGTTTCCGGCAACGGATGCAAATACGGGAATGTCCATACCGTTCGGGCCATCGAATGAACATTTGACCATATTCCCGGAAACGGATGTTCTCAGCGCCTGTACCACATGATATGCATATTGCTCCTCTTTGGTGTTGTAGGCCAGCAGGCTGTTGTTTTTGTCGGCCTCGGTGCGGTTTCTCAGGGGCCATATGCAGCCGACGTCCACTCCGGAGACGAGCATGCTGCCTATTCCCTCGACCAGCCCGAGGACTCTGTTTCCTACCTCGTTCGTATTGCAGTTGAACTCACTCATGCACAGCGGCAGCTCCTTTCCGGTTTTGCTTTTCGCATAATTCTTGAGATCGACCAGCGACTGTTCCATTTTGGATAGGTCGCTTTCGAAGAAATACCAGTGTACGGAAAGCATATCGATATCCTCGGCACACTGATCCAGAACATCCCGCCACCATTTTCTGTCACCCTCCGTAATGGAAGACTCGGTATTCTTGTCCGCATAGGATTTGTAAGCTTCGTAGTCACTCTTGCTGGAGATATCCAGATACATCTGGCGTATTTTTTCATGGAGGTTTTCCGGAATACGCTCTTTTGTGCCAACCATATCGATATTCCAATGACCGTTGGCGCCGATCAGGATATCCGGATTAACCGCCTTCATGGCTTTGGAGTACAGGCTGACGATTTCGCCGTATTCGGCAGCGGTCATTATCGGTTGCCAATACGTTTCATTGCCAATTTCCCAATATTTGACGTTGTATCCCTTTTCCTTACAGTACCTGACCCAGTCTGCGGCCTCCTGAATTCCGCCCTGTATATCCTGTTTGGCATACCAGGACTGCGTATTTACGACAAGCAGCGGTTCGGCACCCAGATCGTTGCAGAAATCCATGAACTCGTCGAAATCACTCTCTCCGTCACCGCCCTCATAAGGGTATATGAATTCATTGTCCAGGGTATTTGATTTCCAATGATAGTTGTCCGCGGCGGTTCCTCCGGGGAATCTGAGCACCGAGCAATTCAGGCCTTTGAGTTCATTCAGGATTTTTCCATCGGAAAGCGAAGCATCATCTTCAATCCAGAACAGGAAATTGGTCCCCCAGAACGAGTCGCAGACCTTCGACAGTACTTCATTTTCATTAATCGTAACACTCGCTGTTGCCTCCGGCAATCTGATCTCCGGGCCAGATGCCTTTTTCTCAGCACATGAAACAGTCAGAAACCAGAAAATCCCCAATATCAATAATTTGAATACGCTCATAATCCGATTGTTTTTAACAGCAATGTTCACATTCATACCTTCGTATAACCCATTCGGGCTGTTGATACCTGCGCGGTCGTCGTGAAGACGCGCAATCCGGACAATCAGTCTTTGTTCGCGCAGACCGGTTTTAGTATGAATACGAAATCCCGGTCCGCACACTCCACCATATATTCCTGGAAAGGAAGTGCGCCCCAACTGTTCACGCAGCCGAGTCCCATCTGGATTTTATCGATGCACACCGCCGTCAGGTTTCTCTTTTCAAGCAGTCCCCCGTGTTTAGATTCGGGCAATTCGTCATCCCCGCCATCGAGATCATCCGGAAGATAGTGCAACGCGGATGCGGAAAATGAATAGGGGGCATAAAACAGGATTCCTGTTCCGTTCATGTCGGTCAGTCTCCACCATCTGACATCCGTTTTGTTTCCTGTCTCCTGCGGCCGGATGTAGGGATAGAACTGCTCGTCCACGCTCTGCCGGAACCGTCCGATCTCAGCCGAGCACTTGCGGTCCGGATAATTTTCATGAGGTCCTCTTCCGTAATATTCAATATTGTCGAATCGAGCCGGAAGGAGCATCTTCATTCCAAAACGGAACATGTCGGGTCTTTGTACGTTTTGTTTTCCGACCGTCATTTTTTCCGATACGCGCATTTCACCCTCATGATTTATCTCATAACGGAGGCTCAGCGAGGATTTCACCTCTTCGAGGTCGTATTCAGCCTCGACAACCACATTCTCACTCTTCTGGAAACAGTTGAATCGCTTCAGCATCATAGCGGGCTTTTTCCATGCTGCAAACTTCTGATGGAGCATGGCCCCATAATCATTGTCTGTGGGAGCTCTCCAGAAATTCGGTTTTAGCGCGGATCCTTTCACCAACAGATCCTGTCCGTAAAGCTGCAGATATTCAAGCCATCCGGTCTCTTTATTGAACATGAAACAACAGTCTCCGGCGTATATCTCTACGTGAACAAGATCCTCATAAAACGAGACTTTTCCGGTTTCCTTCATGTCGCAGGAGGGGAAACGGTAATCAGCCAGGGAGATCTGCTCTTCGGCTACCACATGTCCGGCCGGCACGAGTTGTTCTTGTTTCACGGTCTTGAATCTCATGTTCAGGAGCACCTCCTTTCCTTCCGGGATATCGGATTCGTCGAATGCAAGGGTAATATTCTGCATCTCTTGAGGCTTGATGTCAACGGGCGGGTGGGTTCCATATAAAATAGTCTCTCCATCGGCCGTCATTTCCCATTCCATGCTCAGATTGCCCAACGTCTTGAATGAGTAGTCATTGAAGACGGAGACGACATTTCCGGCGACATGATTCACCGATACCGGCTGGTAGATCTTCATGACTTCAAAGGCATGCGGATTCTTTCTGCGGTCGGGAGATAGGATTCCGTTGCAGTTGAAGTTTTGTTTGGAAGGGAGATATTTGCCATAATCTCCGCCGTAGGCATAATACATTCTGCCATCACAGGTATATTCGCGCAATCCGGTATCGGCAAAATCCCAGATGAAACCACCCTGCAGGCAATCGTATTTCCGTATCATTTTCCAGTAATCGGCAAAGCCGCCCAGGGAGTTGCCCATGGCATGAGCATATTCACAAAGAATCAGAGGCCGGGAATCTGCACTTAGGGCGAAGCGCTCCATTGACGCGGGACTCATGTACATCGGCACTACGAGATCCGTATTGGAGTTGGTTTTCGCACCTTCGTATTGAACGGGACGACTTTTGTCCCTGGCCTTGATCCAGGAGTAGCATTTTTCGAAATTGATTCCGTTTCCGGCCTCATTTCCCATGGACCAGATGATAACGGACGGATGGTTTTTGAATTTTTCAACCATCCGTTGATTTCTTTCCAGATGTGCGGAGGTAAAATCGGATCTGTGTGCAAGACTCTTCTCCTTGAAATCCATTCCATGAGTCTCCAGATTGGCCTCGCTGACGACATATAGTCCGTATCTGTCGCACAGGTCATAGAAATAGGGATCGTTCGGATAATGGCTCATCCTGACCGCATTGATATTCATCATCTTCATGATCCGGATATCTTCTTCCATCCGGTTTCTCGAGACGAAATATCCCGTTTCGGGGTCGGACTCATGCCTGTTAACCCCTTTAATCATCACCGGTTTTCCATTGATCATCAACCGGCGGTTTTTTATTTCTATTTTTCTGAATCCGATATTCAGCGGGACGACCTCCAGTGTATCGGCCTTCCGGTCCCGCAAGGTTATCAGGGCTTTATATAGATCCGGCGTTTCGGCGGTCCATTTTTGGGGATTCTTCACCTCCAAGGATGCGCTGTAGTTCTTTCCGTCCGAAGATTCGAGAACCGCCGCATCCACATGCGTACCATCGGGCGAGAAGAGGTCGATGAAGAGCGCTCCGTTGAATTTTTTGTTGAGGTTGAGATCCACGGTCAGTCGGCCGTCAACATAATTGCTGTCGAGATCCGGGACGGCAAAAATATCGTCAATGTGGACCTTTTCACGTGCGTAGAGAGCGACCTCACGGCTGATTCCGGCCATCCGCCACATGTCCTGATCTTCCAGCCAGGTTCCGTCGCACCATCTGAAGACCTGCAGGGCGATGAGGTTTTCCCTGGCCTTCAGCCAGGGCGTGATATCGAATTCCGCAGCCATGCGGCTGTCCTCGCTGTATCCCACAAAGGAGCCGTTGACCCATACCGAGACATTCGAGGTTGCCGCCCCTATTGACAGATACACCTGCTTATTCCGCCACGATTCCGGGAGTTGGAATTTCTTCCTGTATGAGCCCACGTGATTGTTTTTGGATTCAATCTTCGGGGGGTCGAGTTCCACCTGGTTGGACCAGGGATAAAACCTGCTTTTGTAGACAGGATCGCCATATCCATATCTCTCCCAGATGCCGGGGACCGGGAAATCCGACCAGTTCCCGTCGTCGAACGAGGTTTTGTAGAAATCCACTGGGCGCAGGTCCAGATCCCTGACCCAGTTGAATTTCCACAGGCCATTCAACGAGAGATAATTTTCGTTGTCTTTGTAGTTGCCATCTTTCGCTTCGGACGCACTGTCATACGCGAAATAGTGGGCTCTTGTTTTTTCTCTGTTGATTTGGTTCACTTCCGGATCAAACCATGCGGGGATCCGGTCATTGTTCCCCGCATGGAGATTCCCTCCAATGACACATAACGACAGAAGCGTAATAATATCTCGGGCAATCATGTCCTATTTATATTCTAACCAAGTTGTTACTTTGCAATCCGTATCGGTCCTGAATCGGATCCATCTAGCCTGGAAGGAGTCCGGGAAGAGATGTTCGAAGGCGGTTCCGGGTTCTACGGTGAAGACGGCGTACTTCATCCAGCATCCATCTCCGCTGGGATCAACCTCTACCGAGATGTTGACCGGGACGTTTGCGTCATGAGAGAGCGTCAGAGAGCGGTCATCGTACAGGCCGATGAGATACGGATCCGATACGTCACCTTTCTTCACCGGGCTCTTCATCCAGGGACCTCCGTGACCGACCGGTTTACCCATCTTCCACAGGTCGTCTATCGCTCCGGCCCAGAGTGCGAATTTTCCGTCTTCGGATCTTATGATGTGCGGATTTTCGCTTTTAGAGGCGAGGTCGATTCCGGTCATTACCAGCAAACCTCTGTAAGAAGCATAATCATTTATCAGATAATCATGCGAGCAGACGGGTCGTATCTTTGCATATCCGTCGGCATTTTCCGCAGGCAGTTCATAGAAGGTGCCGTGGCAGCTGAACAGATCTCTTTCCGTGGCGACTTCGCGGCATATTCTCAATTTTGCATCCTGGATCAGATCCGTATACTTGCTGTTGCCGAGAGGAAGTCTCCACCGGCGACCGAGGTCGTCTACAACGAGGACGGAGCCCTCCTCGACCGTAACGGCATCTTTCGGTATGGCAAACTGTTTTTTCATCATCTGAGCCGTCTGCATATCCTCTCCGGCAGTAATATGCATGTTCCCATCCATTTCCAGATAACAGCAATCGGGACGGTCGTATTCGGACAATATGGCAAGCGCCCTGCGGTTTTCGCCCAGCCCGTATAGCAGACCGTTCGAGTAGTCCTCGTCGATCCGGGTTGCGATGCCGTCGAACCTGCCGTCGGGCTGTTCCGTGCGCATCTCGTCCGGAGCATAAACAAACGTCAGCGATACCGTGACATCCTTGTCCGGTTTCACCCGTATCCACTCTCCGGCATCTGCGGGGTCAAAGGGGATAAATGCCGAGGATTCTCCGTCCACCGTGATCTTTTTGAAGGGGGTCCAGACATTGTTGCCCGCTTTATCCACTTCGAAAGTAAACTCTACGGCCTCCCCGGCGTCCGTTTTAATCCAGGCGCATCTGTTTTTCCAACCGTTGAAGAGGAACTGGTCGGAGTATGTTCCGGCTGCGACCTTGTCATTGAGCCATACGGACCCCGTGGCATGAGTCGGTCCGATCTGATCGATGGCCTCGGGCGAGAGGAACCACAGGTTTGAGTTTGACTGTCCGGGGCCCTTGATATTACCTTTTGCCCGTCTTTTATTCAGAAACTCCTTCTGAGCGGAATCGTCACATCCGAAAACGACCCTGTCTTTCCATCTGGCGAAATCGCCGATTACTTTCAGGTAGGAGGATCTGGGTCTTATTCCTTTTGTTGCGGACGCGGAGAATGTTTCAGGGAAATGCCAGAACATTCCGTGCATGGTCATGAGATACTCATTCTCCTTGTCGGTTCCAATATTCCGGATTCTCGGCCATTCTGTATTCCAGCCATGAGCTCCGTCGTATGTATTGCTTGCCTTGGGGAGTCTGTAGAAGTTCCACTTCCTGTTCTCCATAACGGCGAGGATCAAGGATCTGTTATCCCAACCTATAGACCAGATCGGGTCCGTTTCAGGTTTTTGATTTCCGTAGATGCCTCCCGGTCCCGTCACCTCGGTAAACTGATTTCTGCGGACGATCACCCAGTCCTTTCCGTCCCATTGTGCGAGGACCCCCGATGTGACATCGAACTGTTTCAGGGCTCTTTTTGTATTTTCGCCGTTGTTTGCGAACACGGCAACCCCCTGACCGCTGTAGAAACCTTTGCCATGGCATCCCGGCAGGAGGTTGTTGCCCGGATTGGCCAGCGTATCATTGTGAGGCTTCCTGCGATAAATATTTCCGTCCGTATAGAGGGTTTTGGTCTTCAGGGTATGGACATCGACTTCATAGAATCCCTCTTCCATTGTGGCAATATACACTTTATTCTTCGGATCGGTCAAGTGTCTGGCGATGCCGGTATATCTGCCGGGGGCCTCGGCATATTGTATTACACGGACATTTCTGTTTTTATCTATGGCGTATGGTCCGATGAAGAGCTGCTCACTCTCTTTGTGAATCATTCGGTCGGCAGGGGTCCCGCCCACACTTTCAGGACGGGTTACGCAGTTGAGATTTTCGTCTATTTCATATAATTTATCGGACGAACCGTTTGCCATGTGAGGTGCATAGGTAACGACCCATAGCCTGTCGGCCCAGGGAACGACAGCTCCCGTACCGCACTCCCCTTCGTTATTATAATAGGCAAGATGTGGATATATTCCACTGAAACAGGGCTTGTCCGATCCCACTTTATCTCCAGACTGGGAACAGCTTAAGAATGACGTCGCTGCAGCCGCACACAACATGGCCCTCTGCAAATACCTTTTCATGTCTAAGATTTAATATTTAGCCTCTTTATCGTTCTCTTATTGATGTTTTTGTTCAGGGGCGGGCCATCGGATCCGGATCGCACCACGAAAGTCCCGGTTTCACCGCTTGATCCGGCTCGTCCGGCCCGACTCCCGGCAATTATTTCTCTACCCAGAACTGAATACTCCATGGATCGAGACGGACCGTACATTTGGCTCCACCCTTTATGGGAGAAAGACTCTTGTTGTTGTAGTCCCTGTCATAGAGATATCCATTGAATTCGACATTTGCCGCTGTAAGGTCAAGGACGAAGTCGAACGTGGCGGCCGATCGGTTCGTCAGCACAAAACCTCTCTTACCCTCCGGGCTTATCCACGCCATGATTCTCTGGTCCGTGCGTGTCGGTTCCGGCTCTTTGACCTCATATCGTACGGAGTCCCAGGGGAGGTGGTGTGCAAATCCGGCAATGCCGTTGTAATTGACAGGTTGTATCTGCCAGTGTCCCTCCTGCAGTCCGCCATACTCATCCTGCATGCCGCTATATCCGACCGGTCTGTATACCCCGAGCCCGAATCCCTTGTGATTGCTGTCATTGATCGGTTTCAGGACATGCAGCCAGTACCAGGTTGGAGCATCCAGAAAAGTCATCCAGTTCATCACATTGTTTGCGATATTCACCATTCTGAACTCATCGGACCAGGCTTCCATCTGTTCAGAGAAATACTCGTATTCGTTTGTGTATATCGGTTTTCCGCATCTGTCTTTTGACATGAGTTCCGCTTTTTCGATCATCAGGTCGGCATTTGATCCGGTTTTATGGTAGACCCATGTATCCAGCAGTTCGAGTGCTTCGGGATCCTTGCGTATTGCCGATCCGAATTTTCCGAGACAACCGTTCATTGTTTCGGCAATGATTTCCGCCTCCGGAATTACCTTCTTGATCTTGGGAACGACGGCTTTGAATACCGAGACATAATTTTCGGCCGTGTAATAGACATGCGGATAATTCAGGACGTTTGTGGTAGGCTGAGCCGCTTCATTCTGAAGTCCCCAGGCCCTTATCTTGAAACCCTTGTCAAGCATGTACTGTACATCCTTGGCGAGCGCGTCACCCAACTCATCCAGGAAATCCGGATCGAACTGCTTGATGGATCCGCTAACCAGATGGTTCGAACTTTTCCAGTATGGAGCGACGGACCAGTATTCATAGGAGATCGCCTCCATGCCTGCATCATTCATCAGGTTCAGTATATCCTGCGCCTGCCCGGGATATCTTTCAACAATATTTTTCTCATCGTCGGTCAACCCCCGGAACCATAGTCCCGAAGCCAGTCTCAGGTATCGGAATCCTTTCAGGACCTCTTTTGACAGGCGGCGCCTTTCGGATACGGTCAGTTCATACGGGACCCCTTTTAGAGGATCGTCATTCCGGTAGTTGGGGCCGAAAGCATCGCTTTGCAACTCGACGCCGATCCCTTCGATCGTCTGTTTCGGCGTATCGTAACCGAGAACATATTCGGCCGTCAACACTTCTCCCGTCTCTTCGCCCCCCGATCCTCCGGGTCTGTGTTCATAAGTTTTGTTTTCGTCTTTTGCACAGGATACAACCGCCGAAAACAGCATGGAGAGGGATGCTATCAATATGATTTTACTGTTTAACATATGAATCAATAATTATCGTTTTGTCCAAGATTCGGATTCGACAATACCTCGTCTGCCGGAATCGGCCAAAGATACTGCCTGGAGGCGTCGAACATTCTCTGAGATGCGATGTCGAGCAAGCCGGCCTTATACAGCGGGGAGAGGTCGGGGAATCCGTTTTCGTCCACTTCTATCTTGCAGTCGGCGTCCGCGGAGAAGAACCATTTTCCGGGATTCACGACCTTTTCAATCAGGGCATCCTTAGTGAGCAGTTTGTAATAGGGAGTATTGAAAACCTTCTCGGCCAATCTCCATCGTATGAGGTCTATGTATCTGTTTCCCTCAAAGGCGAGTTCCATTCGTCGTTCTATTCTGACCGCTTTTCTCAACTCATTCTGATCGGTTGTTGTCACCGCCGGATAGCTGTCCGTTTCGGTATAGTCGACGCCATAGGCCCGCGCGCGGACCATGTTGATTGCATCCAATACGGATTGGTCGATCTCTCCGGCCTCGATTTTCGCCTCGGCATAGGTAAGCAGGACCTCCGCATATCGGATATATATCAGGTCAGCTTCGACCTCAAAGGTTCCGTTGTTCACCCAGGTTTCATCGACCCCTTTTTTCAGGACAAGTCCGGTATAGGAGGCATACTTGTCTCCGCCGAAACAGTCTTTGTTCGTGATTTCGCCTCCATGGACCTTGCTGTATACCTTCGTAACCAGGGGATTCGGGTCATATATGACACTGAGGTGCTCGGTTTCGAACTCGACGATCGTAGCCGTGCATCTGGGATCCCTGTTTTCGAACGGTTTGTTGGGATTGAACAGCGGAGACTCGTCGATAGGCAGACCGTCCGTGCATAAATAGGAGCACAGCAGCTCCAGGGATGGGAACGAAGAGGCATATCCGCCTCTGTTTCTGGTGACAAAACCTTTGATGGATCCGGTATCCCTGTAGAGGAATCCGTATTCGATTGATCCGGGGAATACGAGGATGCTTTCTACCGAATTCCGGGTTTTCGAGAGGAACAATTCCGAGTAATCGGGATACAATTCATATACATTGAGATCCATACAGGCCTTGGCGGCCTTGTAAGCGATCTCCCAGTCCCCGTTGTATAGCGCATATCTGGCCTTGAGAGCATAAACGACCCCTTTGTTGGCCCGGTTTTCGGTCTCTTTGGGCAAGACTTCGGCCGCGATGTCAAAATCTCTGTATACATTTTCCAGTATGGTCTCCTTGTCGGTTCTTCCGATGTGTTTTGCCTCTTCGATGGAGAGCGGGGTCTCCGTGTATACGACATCCCCGAAATAGGTCACGAGCATGGCATATTCTGCCGCTCGGACAAAGAGGGCCTCGGCTATATAAAGATCGATTTTGTCCTGAGGGATTTCCGAATTTTCGTTATGCTGCAGATTGTATATGATCGTATTGGCTCTTGCGATGGCTTTATAGCAGTTGGACCATCGGGTGGCGACATCGCTGTTCTGGCTGTTCAACGTCCCACCGGTCATGGGCCCGGCCGTATTTCTCGTCTGGACGTCATCCGTCCAACTGAGGGCGTCCACATCCCAAAACTCCTCTCTATAGAGATTCTTCAGCGACATTTCCACCTCCTCTTCCGTAGAATACCAGGAGTCGCTGGATCCGGTGTAGAGCGGGAATCTGTCGAGTTTATAGCAGGAGGCAAGCCCCACAGCCATCAGCAGTGAAAATAATATCCGCGATTTCATAAATATTCGTCTTAAAAGTTAATATTGGCACCGAGATTTACCGATTTCATGATGGGATAGCCATTTGACGCCATTTCAGGATCCCAGCCGTCTGGGAATTTGCTGAAGCAGAAGAAGTCATTCAGACTCACGTAGACTCTTACTTTATTCAGCTTGATCTTGCTTATCAGGGACTCGGGCAGGGAGTATCCGATGGTTATGTTCTTGACACGGAGGTAAGCCCCGTTGAAAAGCCAGAAATCGGACATGGCATAATTGCTGCTGCTGTTTGCTCTGGTCAATCTGGGGTATTCAGCGGCAAGGTTCTGTTCGGGAGAGTTGTAGTTGCTCCAGTATTTGCCGTCTATTATTGCCGGGATGTTACCCCAGTCAGACCGGAGCGGAGCCACCATTTCGGTAGTTTTTCTCACCCATTGTTTTCCGATACCCTGCAGAACGAGCTGGAAATCGATCCCCTTCCAGTCCATGCTGATGTTTGCCCCGTATTCGAATCTGGGGAGCGATCCGCCCAGGAACGTTCTGTCGTATTCGGGAGATATGATTCCGTCGGGTTTTCCGTCCGGGCCGCTGATGTCCTTGTACTTTATGTCTCCGGGCTGGGTATTGGCATTCAGCGTCGGCGAGGCTTCCACCTCTTCATAGGTCTGGAATATTCCTTCCGAGACATATCCATACCATTCGTTGTATTCGCTACGCATCATTTTCACCTGTTCGCCGAGAAACTGTGACCCGGCCATATAACCCATTTTGGTTTTGGAGTCGGAGAGGTTGAACGAGACCGAATAGTTCAGGTCGCCAATGTGATCTCTCCAGTTAACCTCGAATTCATATCCTGTCGTCAGCATCTTGGCGGCATTCTGCACGGGGTCCGAGAAACCGACATAGGCCGGAATCTTTACATTGAGCAGCATGTCGGTGGTGAACTTTCTGTAGTAATCGGCCGTGAACTGGAGCCTGTTGTCGAATAGCGCAAGATCGACCGCGACATCGAAGGTTTTCGTGGTTTCCCAGGTAATATCCCGCACCGCGTATTGATTTTGCGCGGCCGTTATGTCCGGTTTCACCGTATCCCCGTAATAGAACAGGGCGGTAGGGTATGTCATTACGGAGATATAGGGATAATACTCTCTCATGATATCACCATTGGAGTTTACGACCTTCAGCCTTTCGTTACCCAACACACCATATGCGGCCCTGAGTTTCAGGAACGAGACGGTCGGGACATTGTTCTTGAAAAAGGGCTCCTCGGAAATCACCCATCCTGCAGAAACCGAGGGAAAGAATCCCCATCGATTTCCCTTTGCGAATCGGGAAGAACCGTCGTATCTCATATTGGCCTGTACCAGATACTTGTTCTTGTAGTTGTACATGATGCGTCCGAAGAGAGAGTTCAGGGCGGATTCATAGGCATTTCCGCCGGACGAGAGAGCATCCTTGGGTGCCCGGTCCATATAGGGGAACGAAGAGATTTCGAAATTGTCACCCGAAACATTCAACGATTCAACAAACGTATAGTTCTCCTCATATCCGGCCGTAAGATTCAGGTTGTGATCACCGAATGATTTGCTGTAGTTTGCAAAAAACTGGAGGTTGTTGAAGAAGCTGTCGCCTCTGACCTCATACAGCGAGGTTGCGGCATGTCCGTTTATCGTACCCAGGAGGGTCGAAGGCGAATCCGCGGCGTAGTATTCGATTTTCTTAGTGAACTTCTTTGTTTTGTCGAAATTGTAGGTAGGTGCGACTATAGCCGTGATCTTGAGGCCCTCAAGAGGGGTAATATCCAGAGCGATCTTGCCCGAAACCCTGTTGTACCAGTCCTGTTTGTTGCCGCCGTACAGCATGGCGGCATAGGGGTTCTCTCCGGACTTTCCTTCGGCAATTCTGCCGTCCTGCCATACCGCAGGATAGACGGCCGGGGCGAGGCGCATGCTGTTGATCGGAGACGAAACGGGGTTTACCGTACGATTGTGTCTGAAATTCAGGTCGGCAGAAGCCGATATCCACTTGTTGAATTTGATATCGTTGTTCAATCTGACGGTAAGGCGCTGATAGCTTCTGTTGACATGGAGTCCGTCGATGTCGTCATATGCTATGCTTGCCTTGGTTCTTACTTTTCCGAATCCACCCGAGATCGACAGGATGTGTTTCTGATGCGTGGAATATTTATTCATGATCAGCTCCTGCCAGTCCGTATTCGGATAGAGGTCTGGATTTTCCGCATTCAGCTGCCAGTAATCTTCGATGGTCTGTTTGGGATAGGTGGGGTATTCGTTTCCGATGTTTCCCGCATCATTCCATCTGAGCTCATTGGTCATCTCCATAAAGCGGATGACATCCACATATTCCGGGTTGTCTGTCGGGATATCGATACCGTATTCGTAAATGTAATCGACATTCACATTGTCGGAGGCTCCTCTTTTTGTCGTGACAAGGATTACTCCGGCCGCGGCTCTGGCCCCGTAGATTGCAGCCGAGGCGGCATCTTTCAGGACCGAAATGCTTTCGACATCGTTGGGGTTTACGTCATTCAGCCCGCCACCCGGCACGCCGTCGATCAGCACCAGCGGATCGCTGTTTCCAATGGTCGTTATACCTCTCACTTTAATTGTCCCGGCGGCTCCGGGGGCACCGTTTGTTCTGGATAACGTAACACCTGGGAGGAGCCCCTGGAGGGAAGTTGAGAGCATCTGGTTGTTCCGGCTAGCTATTCTGTCGCCCTTGACGGCACTTACCGCACCGGTAAGATCGGCCTTTTTTACCGATCCATATCCGATGACGACGGTTTCGTCGATCATGAACGAATCCTCTTCGAGAATTACATCAATCCGGCTTCTTCCCGCGGATGTTACGCGTTGTGAGACATATCCGAGGCAGGATAATTCGATCGTGTCGTCATCTGCCACCTTGATTTCGAGACGTCCGTTCCCGTCGCTGACGGCTCCTGTTCCGGAACTTTTTACGAAAGCCGTCACACCTGCAACCGGTTGTTGGGAATTATCTGTGAGCTGAATCACCACAGTCTTTTTATCTGCAGGATTTTCTGCCTTGAGATCTGCATTCATGCCCATCAGTATGAGACTGATAAACATCAGAGACAATTTATACATAAGCTAAGGTTATTAAATTATCAGTTTATCACTCCATTTTCTTCATCAATCACCCAGTCTTTGATTCCTCCGGGCGTTATTTCTATCCCTTTTGGAGAGACTAACACCTCGAAGAGGTATATTTTTCCGGACTGGAATTTGATATCGGCAGGGATTTCATAGGAATAATCGATCTCGGGAGCCGTAACGGTTATTTTTCTGCCGTTTGTATCGTTTGTCGTGGGGATGACAAACGCGGTAGCCGTATCCCCGACTCTGTTGATACTCAATGTTCCGGATGAAGACGCATCAATTGCGCCTTGAGTCAGCGAAAAGTCCGACTCGAGGTTCACCTTGTGCAGCATTATTTCGGCCTCGGACAACTCCTCCTCGGACAGTCCGCCACTGTATTCAAACTTCAGCTGGATTGCGGCGACAGCCGGGACAAACTTGAGCAGCACGGCGGACGTAGTCTTGTATTTTCCTTTTGCGTTGTTACTTATCAGCAGGTCGTAGTCATCAACCTTACTCTGGTCCGATACGTCCAGATGGAACAAGTAGTCCTCCTTGAGCTGTTCGTCGTAAGGGGCATATGCCAGAAAATCGACCTTTGTTGCGCCGGGCATGAATGTCATGTTCTGGGACGGGTCTCCCGGAGCAAGTGCCCCGTTCTCCTTCGCGATAAATTTTCTGTTGGCGTATGAAGCCAGGATATTTTCCGGAGCCAGTTCCGTCCCATTCGTATTCATGAATACCCCGACCGCCGTTCCTTTATCCAGGAGGTCATCGGAGGTCTGTCCGTTTACATACCTCAGCAGGGAGGAGGAGAAGGTAACATTCACCACTTTTTCTTCGGTATCCTCCCCGTCACCTTCATACAGATTTTCGCAGGCCCCGCACAGGACGGCCGCAACGGCAAGGAGCATGTAGGTTATATATTTTGTTTTCATAATCCCGAGTTATCTTGTTTTACACATCTGACGTTCATACCGCTGGCTATTCCGTAGTTGTTTTCAGCCGCTTTTTTGCCCGAGAAACCGATCTGCAGGATCTTGGCCTTTTTATTCGAAGTGTCGTAATGCCCGTTCCATAACATGGCTATGGCCGTATTGTCCACTTTGTTCTCTTTGAAATTGATTCTTCCGCTTAACGGATAATATCCGAAATCGGTCCATTCCAGGCCATAATTGACTCCGGACTCCGAAATGCCGTTTCCGGATACAGCCGACAGTTGAGCCCATGCAAAAGTGCCGTTCTTGTATACAGGGATCATCCAACCTTCCGGACAAGGATCGTATATGGATTTCTGGGGTGCGGCGGATGTGGCCCACAACTCGGAGCTGTACTCTCCGGTCTGATAATACCAGTCGTTGACGCCCGATGGACTGGAAATGAATACAAGCGGATTTTCGATGGAATTTACCAGATTGGTTTTGATATCCGTTGTGGGGGTTCCCGTATATTCCGTCTGTTGCAGAGTGACCCGGAGTTCGGTCCCGTCCAGGGAATACACCGGTGCGATTTCGTTTTTGGCATTGACGGTCAAAGACATCGGTTTGGGGAACGGGTCTTTTCTTCCCCACTGATAATAGAGACCGAGATTATCTATGGTTTTCAGTTCACCTGTCGAACCCAGGTTTCTGTCCATAAAGATATAATCTGTAATACCGTCTCCGTTATTGTCATATTCAAACAGGCCATTGCCTTCCGATGCCGTATCCGGATCGTAATCGGTAATCCAGAGATGCCAGCTCCATCTTACCGCTCCATCCTCTTTCAGAGCGATGACGGCATTTCCGACCATTCCGGCAGCTACCGCCACCGAAATTTTTGCCGTCCGCCCCTCTCCCTCCAGCGATACGGATTCAATCAGATTGACTCTGTCCTGCCAGATGAGTTCGGCGCTGAGCGCACCTTCGAATGTCACACTCTTCGCCTGGAGTTCGGGAACCTGCTTCCAGATTTCGAACGCCTTCACCACGGGAATCTCCAACGTGGTTCCCGGGGCCACGATGTAGCAGTTCGGCAGGGCGGACAGATCTACAGCAGTATTCGTGAGATTGAAAGCTCTTCCGTATCCCGGTTTCAAGTCGAGGGCGCTGGACAGAAGGTAATTTGCGGTGTGTATTCCAGTCTTGATTGTAAACAGCTCCTTGATATCTATATGTTGGGAGGGCAGGAAGACTGCATATCGACTGTTTCCGATTCTGCTCATTTCAATATCGTGGGGTTCCTCTTGAATGACCAACCTTTGGGCGTCTTCGGGCTGGGACAAGTCGAGCTGGGCCGAGGTGAATACATCGAGCATGGTCACACCGGACGACTGTCCGTCAATATCTACGATCACCACGCCTAACTCGTGACTGAACGACAGATTGACTCTGCTTTCGGAGCAATCGATGCATTTTGCAGACATCAGATCCACGGAGTTGACCGCAGCGTCGTATTGCAAAGAGGTTGGATCGGCCTCCTCACGATAGGGATAATATGCATAAAAATCCAGAAGTTCCCCATTGCCCGGGTATAGCAGGGGCATTCCCTGACATACCCATTTTCCATCCGTCATTCTGAATTTCACATTATCCGCATAGTTTCCCGAAGGTTTCAGCACCCCTTCGGTCTCTGCGCCGTGCGACACGGCAAAGACTCCGATTTCGTCCCCGTTTTCAAAAAGGCATTTGAAATCCTCGGTCATGGCGACTCTTGACTTCGGGGAGATCATACAGTTAAGACTGACCGTTCCGTGATTGTCCACACAATCGCCGGAAGACACTTCGTCATTCATCTTGTCGCAGGAATAAAATAGGCACAACAAGAAGAAAAGACTTTTTGATACCTTATTTTTCATCTTATTAGAATTATGTAGTTAGGGTTGATTCAAGCAAGAGATTAGGACTAATATTAGGCAATCCAAGGTTTGACAATTGGTGGGAGGCAAAGTAATTGCTGATTCCGGAATATTATGAATAAATGTGTGTTATTGTTAATACAAATGTACCTGAAATTAACTTCCTGCATGGCATAAATCCAGTTCAGAAAAGTAGTGAAAAGGGCTCAATAAACACATATAGTGATCATATTAGGACTATATTAACAATTCAAAAACAGAGAAGTTAATATGACTATGGATTTGTGTCACCTTTATCTCAATATTACGATCCAATGATGAAGACCGAACCTTTCTATTTAAGTAAAATTTTGATCTCCTTGCCGATCACGACATCTCTTCAAAAACATCATTACGAGTTGTTGAGATTACAACTAGTCAGACCGTCTATACGTATAAAAGTCGTATTTTTACATCAGAGGTTCGATCGCAAATAACATAACCCTTCTTTCATATCCAGTTCAATTGATTGTGAAGGATCTGATTTTGGGGCTTATGCCATTGGGCACACTTACGGTGATCCGATTGGCTCCCGCACGTATCCGGCAGGGAACTGACAGGGTCAACGCCTGGTTTGCGGGCGACTCCGCGGAGACGGTGCAGAGCGTCGGTTTCTGTTCATTCACGGAGACGAGGAGGGTCGACTCCTTACCCGTCGCATAACAATGGATCGCGAGCTCCGCATCGAAAGCTCCTCCGTCGTTCTCCTGATACCACTCCAAGCGACCTTCCGGCCGGAGCATGACACAGGCGTCATCACCGACATTCACATACTCGCCGCCTTCCACGTCGGCCATCAGTACGGAGGTCGCATGGGACGAGATAATGGCCGTCTCGGGAGCTCCCCAATAGATGCCATCCGCATATCCGAATCGTTCGGACATTCGGAGAACGGAGGCTCCGTCGAGATAAGCAACGGCTTTGACTTCGGCTTTGCCATCCAGCCGAATCGGCCCGTCGTAGAGCGCAGAGGTGGGGCCGGGTTCTCTGCCGTCCAGCGTATAGCGTATTTCGAGGCCTTGCGGGGTAAGGGCCTCCATCGCCGACTCCGGATCGAGCCGACGGACACAAATCGCAATGGTGTCGGATTGTTTGAACGACTTGTCCCCGCAAATGGCCCCGGCCCAAACTTTACAGCCCGGCTCCTTGTAGCGGACAAAGGCCCGGGCGAGTCCGAAGAAGAGTCTTCGGTCCGTAGCCCGGAAGTTCGTCTGCGTATCGACGGGACTTCCATTCTCAAAGGAGAGGACCTCGGCGCGTCCATCCATCGAGAGCCAGATCCGGTTCTCCCCGAAGGGATGGAACCATCCTAAACGATCGTGCATGCTGAAATCGACCACAAACAGCGAGTCGGCGGCAAACCGGTCGGAGATCTCCATCCGGAAGGCTGCGGGACTCGAAGCCGTGCGGAGGGTTGTCTCCGCGATTTTCCGGCCGTTCCGGTAGGCCGTGGCCTTCAGCTCTCCCGGGCGGTACGGAACACGCCACTCGCACTGCATTTCATGCCAGGCCTTTCCCTTCTTCCTGCGACCGAGCGACTCCCCGTTCAGAAAGAGTTCGGCCTCATCGCCCGTGGTATATACCCACACCGGGATTAGGGTGCCCTCCGTCATGTCGGGATGCGTCCAATGCGGAAGGAGGTGGACCATGTCGAGATCCTCCTCGCGCCACTGGCTCTGGTAGAGATAGTAATGATCCTTCCGAAAGCCCGCCAGGTCGAGGACGCCGCCCATGAAGGCCCGGAACGGCCAACCGCCATGTACGTATCCCGCCTCCCCCGGATAATCGAAGCCGGTCCATCGAAAATGGCCCGAATACCAGGAGGAATCACGAAGGATTTCCAGATTGTGACGCGCCGTCAGACGAACCGTCGCATTATCGTAGGATGAGTTGAAGAGTTGTTTGCTGTTTGTCTTTTTCCGCGGGTCTGTCCAGTCATAGCCGAAGACATTCATGAAGGAAGAGCCGGAATGTCCCGAGGTGACCATCCGATCCGGATCCTCCTCGTGGCAAACCCGAACCAGATCGGCTGCAACGGCACCGCCGGTCTCATTCCCCACGCTGTAAAGGAATACCGACGGGTGGTTCCGGTCCCGACGGATCGTTGCCCGGAGATCCCGCTCCCACCACTCGGCAAAAGCCTGGGCGCCATAGTCGTGTGCGGCCTTTCGGCTCCAACCGTCGAAGAACTCGTCCAGAACCAGGATGCCCAGTTCGTCGCAGAGGTCATAAAAGACCGGCAGTTGGGGGTTATGCGCCGTGCGGATGGCATTGCACCCCATCTCTTTCAGCAGGCGGAGTTTCCACGCCAGGAGGCTTTTGTTCCACATCGCACCGACCGGGCCGCCTTCCAGATGTTCACAGACGCCCCGGAGTTTCAGATTCTCGCCGTTGAGGAAGAATCCCCGCTCCGCATCCCAGTCGATCGTCCGGAACCCGAAACGGATCTCTTCACGATCGGAGAGCCGCCCTTCCGCGTCGATGAGTTCCAGTTGCAGCAGATAGAGTTCCGGAGTATCCGGGCTCCAAAGGTGCGGTTGCGCAACCGACATGCGCAGCGTCGGTGTCGAGTCCGCTTCCGCCTGGCTCACGGTTTTCCCGTCCCTGACAATGCGGGCACAGAGTCGGAATGGCTGCTGTTCTTCCGACAATTCGCAATGGACCAGAACCGAGGCTTGTCCGGATCCGATCTCCGGCGTACGGACATGAATGCCGTCCCGGACGAAAAACAGGTCGTTTTCCATCCGCAAATGAACCTCCCCGTATATGCCGCAACCATGATACCACCGGGCGCTGGGGTCCAGCGAATTGTCGGCGCGCACGCTCACGACGTTCTCGCCCGGGCTGACATAATCGGTGATCTCATAGCTGAAACTCACATATCCGTAGGGGCGTTTGCCCAGCTTGTGACCGTTGATCCACACCTCGCTGTTCATGTATACCGCGTCGAAATCGAGGAACAGACGCCTCCCGGTCTGATCCGGCGGAAGCGTGAAGTGTTTCCGGTACCAGCCCACACCGCCCATGGCATAACCGCCCTTGTCACCTTGTGCTCCCTGCGGGGAATACCCGTTTTCGAAAGCCCAGTCATGCGGGACGTCCAGGTTTCTCCAGTGCGCATCGTCGTAGGCCGGATCCGACGCCGACGGAACGTCTGCCAGCACAAACAGCCAGCCCTTGTTGAAAGGGATCGACTGTGCCTCCACCTCCACATTCAGCATCAAATGGATGTGACAAAGTAGAATAACAAAAAATTTTCATCTTTTTTAGAAATCGATTGATGTGCTGAAAAATAATTCAGAGAATAATTATAAGCATATCAAAAGTCAAAGTAACGAGTATGTTACACTTCTACAATGTTGGATTTTTTGTCTTGTTTTTACATTCCATCAAGGGGCTCATAATATCAATATCAATAGAAGTTCGATGCAAATGCCCTCCATATACATGCAGGCGAACCTTACCAGGACGGTCTCCGGATTCTATAACAAGCATTAATTTTCCGTTGAAGGTTCTCATATATGAAGAGTTGAATGATGTTTGATCAGTAGGATCACCATTGCATGCTGCCCGAATACGTGCTGGGCCCTCAATATCAAAAAACAGCAGGTTGTCGGTCCTAGGGCAAAGATTGCCTTTTTCATCAAGGATCTCAACCGTTACAAAGGACAAATCTTTGCAATTAGCCTCAATTTGATTCCGATCTGCCGTTAACCGAATATGAGAACTCGGGCCGGCGGTTTTAATTACACGAACGTCTGCAATATTCCCTTTGTCATTATAAGCTACGACCTTTATTTCGCCAGGACAATAAACCACATCGTCCCACATCATGCGATAACGCTCATAACGATTCCCCGTAAGTTTTTTTTCACGTAATCCATGACTTTTCCCATTGACGAAAAGTTCTACTTTCGAATAATTCGTATAACAATAGACTGGAATATGTTGGCCCAACCGGTCTTCCCAGTTCCAATGCGGCAACAAATGGAGTACTGGTTTATCACTCCATTTGCTTTGATAAAGATAGAACCGATCTTTCTTCATACCAGCCAGATCCACTATCCCAAAGTAGGAACTTTTAGCTGGGGTTCCTTCATTGTAAGGTGTTGGTTCACCCAAGTAATCGAATCCAGTCCAAACAAACTCCCCCAGAATATGCTCACAGTTGTCTTGCTGCTCAAATTCCGTATCAGGCGTGGATGCCCAATGGGGGTATTCCAAGTCGAACGACGAAACCTGGTAATCTTCATAGTAAGGATTACTCTTTTCTTCTGCCGGGAACTTATAGACACCTCGAGAACTGACTGTAGATGCGGTTTCACTTCCATACAATATCAAATCCGGATATTCCCGATGAATATTTTCATAATCCCAAGGCTTATAATTAAAGCCAACTAGATCAACTGCATCAGCCAGGCCGTGTTTGATAGCTTGTCTATGAGCGCTGAATCCTGCGGTAACAGGTCGTGAGGGATCTTCCTTTCGGCAAATTTCAGCCAACATACGTGCCGTTGAGCCTCCGTTCTTGTTCCACTGTTCTCGGACCTCATTACCGATACTCCACATGATAACCGAAGGGTGATTACGATCTCGACGGATCATAGCTTGCAAATCTCGTTCAGCCCACTCGTCAAAATAAAGGTGATATCCATTGGCATTTTTCCCCATTCTCCATTCGTCGAAAGCTTCGACTTGCACTAAAAAGCCCATTTTATCACACAGATCAAGCAATTCAGGAGCGGGTGGATTATGAGACGTACGAATGGCATTGCATCCCATCTCTTGCATAATCTGTAGCTGGCGCTCCAATGCTCGTATATTAATGGCAGCACCCAAAGGCCCAAGATCATGATGCAAACATACCCCCTTTAGTTTAACAGGTCGATCGTTTAAGAAGAATCCTTTGTCTGCATCAAAACGGATAGACCTGAAACCCATGGTCGTTTCATAGGTATCACATAGATTACCACTCGCAAAAACCTTAGATACAACTGTATACAGATTCGGAGAATCGGGACTCCACAATCGGGGCGAATCGATAATCAGATTCTGCTTAAAGAGAAAGCCTCCAACAGGAACAGTTTCTGTCGTATTTATAGTTTTTACAATTTTGTTGCATGAATCCAAAAGTATTGTTTCCAGGCGAACTTTTTGACTTCGTCCGGTAAAATTGTCGATTTGAGTCTGTATATGCATGAGTCCAGATTCAGGATGTACTTGTGGCGTAGAGATAGCGGTTCCCCAGTGGGCGACACATATGGAGTCCGTCACCACTAATCTGGCATTTCTATACAAACCAGCTCCAGAGTACCACCGGGATGATTCCGGTTTATTCTCCAGTCGAACCAGAATTACATTGCTCCCATTGTAGTTCCACTTATCGGACAGGTCGAAAGCAAAAGAGACATATCCATAAGGCTGTTCTCCAATGTATTCTCCATTCAGAAAAACTTTTGCCAGACTCATGGCTCCATCAAATTCTATCCGAATCCTTTTCCCTTGCATTTCTGGCGTTGAATCAATCTCGATATGATAATATCCAACTCCAAAGATGGGTAAAGCTCCGGTACGTCCAGTTCTCAATTTGGGAACCAAATCTCCATCCTCAAGGACTTGAACCATTTGCATGTCTAAACGCAAATCAAAAGGCTGGTCGATAGCCCAGTCATGGGGAATACAAACCGAGGTCCATTGTATAGCTTGTAAATCCTTCAGTTTACATTGCTCAATTTCTCCCAAATGGAATTTCCAATGATCAAGAGATAAGACCGTACGAGCAATTGTTATGGGACTATTGGCCAGCAATAACAATAAGAAGAAATTAAATATTTTAATCATGATTTTTATAATTATTTATTAAAAATATTACGCACTTAATTTCTAAATCATATGCATCGATTCAGTGCTAATTGCTAGTCCCGACGTTTTTTCGTTTCCGTCTCGAGGCCATAGCCCCCTCCTTGATTTGAGCCCACCCGTAAGCATGGGCAGCAGCGCAACACAACCAATTGCAACTCTTCGCATATCATTCCAGATAACCATGTTTTTTCAGGAACCGTTCCGCTTCGAGCATCGTGGTCTGTTTGTACTCCTTGCGATTGAAGAATCCGTGCCCGACACCGGGATAGATATGGAGTTCACACTCCGAGCCCTTTTGCTCCACAGCCGTTTTGAAGCGTTCCGCCGCCTGAACCGTGAACAGAGTGTCCTTCTCACCCTGGAAGATAATGGAATGAGGAACACCGCGACGTACATTATACGAGGGCGAAAAACGCTTGTAATTCTTACCGATCCGCTCGTAGCCATACCCTCCGGGGCCATTGTCCAACACCGGATTGAACAAAACCAGAAGATTAGCCTCCGGCGAAATCCGTCGATCGTCCGAAGGATCGTCATACCCCTTCACCATCGCCGTAGCAGCGGCAATGTGGCCGCCGGCCGATCCGCCCGAGGCGGCAATCCGGTCGGGATCCACGCCGAATTCCGCCGCATGCGAACGTACATAACGAATGGCCGACTTGGCATCCGCCACACAATCGTAGGGAGACGTTCCTTCGGTCTTCTTAACCCGATAGTCCGCAACAAAGCAGACCATGCCCCGCTCGGCAAAATAACGAGCCTGCGTCTCGAACTGACCCAGGGAGCGGGTAATCCAGCCTCCGCCGAAAAAGAAAACGATGGCGGGCCGACGATCCGACAGCCGAAGTGAATCGGGTGCAAAGACCTTCATGGTAAGATCCAGTTCGTCGGTATGCTTATACTGAACCGTGGATACCTTCACGGCATAGGCCGGAGCCAATGCGACAACTGCCGCACAGGCAATGACAAGTTTTTTGAAAAGTTCCATCGTTCAAGGGGTATTGTTTCCAACCAGGGTAATTTCTTTTCGTTTTCGTTTTTCTAGGTCAAGTCCAAGCGCTACGACTTCACTGGAGGTCCAGAACTTTCCCACTCTTCGGGGATTTCGCTGCCAATGATACTGGCCTCGGTATCCCAAAAGCCATCGACGCATAGGCCGCCTTGGGTTTGAGCTGGGTTTTGAACCCCCGGCCCGACTCGTTGACAAACGGGGTCTCCGGAAAGGCGTGTTCGTAGGCGCTCAAATCCGGATAGTCAAGATCGGCATGGGGCCGCGTAATGGCAAAATAGGCGAAAAAGGGACGGTCGGCATGTCGGTCTATGAATTCCAGCCCCTTTTCCATGATCAGGAAATGGCTGTAAACCGTACCATCAAGTTCGACCTTTCGTTCGTTTTCGTAGAGATGATCCGGATAGCAACGGTGCGCTGCGCCCTGTCCCAGATAGCCGAAGAAGTCGTCGCCCCCCTGATTGATCGGACTTCCCGTGGTTCCGGGGCCGCCGAGGCCCCATTTGCCGACACACATCGTGGCATAGCCTTTGGTTTTCAGCAATTCGGCGACGGTGACCACCTCATCCGGCAGGGAAAGATCGAACGATCCGGCAGCACTCCGCACGGCACGGTTTCCACGAATGGCCGAATGACCGGTATGCTTTCCGGTCAGCAGACAACAGCGTGACGGCGCACTGACCGTCGACCCGGCATAGTGATGGGTGAAACGCAGCGAATGAGCGGCCAGTGAATCAATATGCGGCGTACGGATCTTCTGCTGTCCGTAACAGCCCAGATCTCCGATTCCCATGTCATCCGCGAGCACGAAGACGATATTGGGCAGGGCTTGTTTCCACGCCGCAGTCTTTCGCTCTGCGGCAAGCGATGTCAGCGACGAGACCATGGCCGTCCCGACAATCAGTGAGGTTCGCAGTATCATAAGGTTAGGTTCAATCGACAATTGCAGAGAAGACGCACAAAAATTGCCCGTCAACCGGATTATTCAAGATAGTTCAACCGCCAGTCGGTACCGTTGCATTTGCGCACGACATCCGCAGGCTTCAAGCCAAAGGCACACCTCAGGTTCTCCTTCGCCCAGGCCATATCGTTGAGCACAAGGAGCGATTCGGGGCCCGATGCCGCCATCTGCAACGCCGACTTCATGTCCCCAACCGGATCCAGCCCCGCACAGATCGACAAGGCTACAGCTGCCCGGCTGCGGACATAGGCCCGCGGATCCGCAAGCAGCGCCTGCAAGTCTCCGGACAGAGCTTCCGAAGGCTCCCCGAACGACGCGCAAAGCGTGGCTCCCCAGTAACGATCAACCGGATCCTCCGAGTGCAGTGCCCGACGGATCCCCTCGCGGGCCTCGTCGAACGGAAGCAGTTGCAGATCGGCCAGATCCGAATAACGACGGATATCTTCGGCGTGCCGTTTGCCGAATCCGGTCGGATCGGCGGCCCCTTTCAGCCACTCGCATTCGGGATAGAAGCCCAGGTCGTGCATGTCGACCAACTTCTGCTTCAAGGCTGCACGCATCTCACGGAGCTGCTCCGCATAGCAGGGATCGCCGGCCAGATTCACCAGTTCATGCGGATCCTTCGACAAATCGTAGAGTTCTTCGGCGCCCTGCGGCTCGAAAAAGCGGGATTGCGCCGCATCGAGTTCTCCCGCCTCATACATTCGGGCCCACTCCCGGAAGGCAGCCTGTTTGTAGCGGTAGAAGGCATACAGCGATTTGGAATGGTAGGGCTGGAAGTTCCGTGAATACTTGTAGGTACCCCGCCGCAGCGTGCGATTGAAGGCATACAGCTCATCAAAACGGTCCCCATAGCAACAGACATCGCGCTTGACAAGCTCCTCCTCGGTCACATCTTCGCCCAGAATGGGGGCGCCGTCCATCTCCTCCGGAAGTTCGATCCCGGCCAGGTGCAGCAACGTCGGCCCAAGATCCATGAAGCTGACCAGGCCGTGGTTCACGCTCCCGGCCCCGACATGCAGACGCTCCCGCCATTTCTCGGGGACATAGACCACCAGCGGGACCTGTACGCCCGGTTCGGTCGTATAGCCCTTCGTGCCGGGCAACGCCCCGCCGTTGTCTCCGAAATAGAAGATAAAGGTATCATCCAGCAGACCGTCCTCTTCGAGCATCGCCATCAACTGCCCCAGCTCCCGGTCCGACTCTTCGATCCGGTCGAAAAAGCGGGCATACGTATAGCGGAACAGCTCCGTATCGGGATGATAGGGCGCCACGCGGACATCCCGGGGATCGTAACTCGTCGCCACGGAATCCATCTCGGAGGCCTTGAAATGGAGTTTCCCTTCGTGGGTGCGGTCGTTCGTACGAACGAAGAAGAACGGCATATCCTTGTCGGGACGGTTCCGCCACTCGCCCATCTTGCCGGCAACCACATCCCACGCCTCCTTGTCCAGCATGCAGTTGTAATCGGTCTTGGCGACATTCGACGTATGGTAGCCGGCCTTGCGGAGGTAGTACGGAAACATGTTCAACCCTTCGGGCATCGGGACAACCCACAACCTGCGGTGAAAACTGCCGCCCAGCCGCGGGGCATAACAACCCGTTATCAACGTCGTGCGTGCGGCCGAGCTCACCGGGGCATTCGAGTAGGCATTGGCAAAGACGACCCCTTCGGCCGCCAGCCGCTCCACGTTGGGAGTTGACGCGCCGTACGCCCCGTCATTGTATAGGCTCAAATAGTGTTTCGACACGTCTTCGGTCATAAACCACACAAAATTGGGCGGCGGTCCCGGGCTACCGCAGAAACGGCCAAACCTCCGGAGACGAGTATCGTCAGGACTTTCTTCGTATTTTTCATAAATGATTCGATTGGTTTCAACAAATTCACGGGTCCAAATCCGACAATAGCTTCTCAAGCTCCCTTATCCCGGAAGCCACAGCAGTGCCGGCTGTCATTTTTCCGGACATCATTCACCGGACGGCCGATCGTTCCGGCCAAACCGGAAAAGGTCCGACTCGGTGCGAGATACCCGCATCAGGGAATCAAACATCTTCACTTTTTCGGGATAGTCAACAGCCAGGTTTCGGGTCTCTCCAATATCCTCTTTCAAATTGTACAATTGAATGCGGCCCCCTTTGGAGATATTATATCGAACAGCCTTCCAATCACCCTGGCGAACAGCCTGACGCCCGCCGGCCTCATGAAACTCCCAGTAAAGGCAGTCATGCTCCACCTGCCGGCCCTGGCCGGTTAACGTAGGCAGATAAGAGATTCCATCCGTTGCTATTGCCGTGTTGTCTTCCAGCAACTCGGCCATCGTCGGCAAGAAATCCCAAAAAGCGGAAATGTGATCGGTCCGCGATCCGGCCTCCACAACGCCCGGCCAACAAATCAGGAACGGAACTCGGATACCACCCTCATACAAGTCGCGCTTGAAGCCTCGGAAGGCCCCGTTGCTGTTGAAGAACCCGGGATCGGCTCCGCCCGCCCGGTGAGGTCCGTTGTCGGAGGAGAAAATAACAATGGTATTCTCCGCCAGTCCCAGGCTGTCGAGACGGGCACACAGTTCGCCCACCTGCCGGTCGAGCAGCGAGACCATCGCGGCAAAGGCCGCATGGGTATGCTCCTGCGAACCGTAGCCGCCGTTCTTGTAGGCGGGGCCGCTGTCGCAACCCTGGAACGAACGCTCCTTCTCCAGTTCGGGACGCCCGATGAACGGGTCGATCTCGGAATCGGGCAACCGAAGTTCGGCGTGGGGAATCGTCGTCGTGTACCACAGGAAGAAGGGCTTCGTGCGGTTCTCCACCATGAACCGAAGGGCTGCCGCATGGATCAGATAGGGGGCATACTCCCCTTCGGCCGTTCCCCGGTTCCCTTCGAGCATCACCTTCTCCTCGTTGTGCCACAGATGATAGGGATAATAGTTGTGAGCCAGACGCTGGCAGTTGTAGCCATAGAACTCATCCACCCCCTGGGCATTCGGAGCGCCGACCGTCTGCGGAGCGCCGAGGCCCCATTTCCCGAAGACCCCCGTCGCGTAGCCGTGCTCCTTGAACAGCTGGAAAACGGTATATATATCCCGGGGCAAAGGCTGCTGACCCTCGCCCGGCATCTCCTTGTTCCCGCGAATCGGCGTGTGGCCCGTATGCTGGCCGGTGACGAGGCACGACCGCGACGGTGCGCTCACCGACGAGCCGGCGTAATGCTGCGTGAAGATCTTCCCCCGGGCTGCCAAGCGGTCGATGTTCGGCGTCGGGATCTTCTCCTGGCCCAAGCATCCGACATCGCCGTATCCGAGATCATCCGCCAGAATGAAGACAATATTGGGTGTTTTCGTCCGGAGAGATGTCTGGGAAGACTGGGCCTGCGCATCAACCGAACTCAAAAGCGAAGTCATCGAAGCTCCGAACAACAAGGATCTGTTTCGATTATTCATAAGGGTGTAGTTTTATCATGCCTGCCGTAGTGCCGGCCTCTCTTTTTCTGCAAAGAAAATAAGATTCCGAAGACGAAAAATCCAATATTAGATCAAAAAAAGGGTATAAATGGTTGATCTGGCAAACATATTACTCATTGGGCAACATAGTTTTTTTGCTGACATATTATCATACATTAAGTTTTCCTAGAATTTTGTCTATAGAAACCAAATGTGGTACATCCTTTATAGCTCGAATAAAATTAATAATCTCTCGATTACATCTTCTCATAAAAGGATTTATGCGTCACATGAAGCCGGTCGCAAAGCAGCTGAATGTCGAGATTCTCGTTTCGGATCTCTTCCGTAATCAGCTTGACAACCTGATCCAAAAACGAATCTTGATCCGTTCGGGGTTCCGGCATCTCCTCCAAACGTTTCTCGCTTGCGACTGTGCGCGTGTGCGCAGCCATGTATTGCAGGTAATATTCCCGCTGTCGGGCCTGCTCGTCTTGAAGTTTCCGAATCCGGAGATGGACGAACCGCCAGACACTCCAGACAATCGCCCCGACAATCAGGAAATAGAGACACCACGCGACTCGTGTCGCCCACCAGGCCGGCGTCACGACGATTTGCATCGAAACGGCTTCATTCCGCGGACCCGCAGGCAGGGCGGCATTCCGGACCTGAAACAGATAGTTTCCCGGAGCAAGATTGATATACGATACCGAATTGCGGGAACCGGTATGCCAGGCATCATCAACCCCCTTCAACCGATACGAATAGAGATTGTTCCCGAACAGGTTGCCCATATTCGAAAATGAGATCCGGATACTGTTCTGATTGTAGCGCAGACGAATATCCCGCATCGGTGCAGAGGGCAGATCGACCCATTGCGAATCGGACGAAAGCAATTCAACCCCCGTAACCTGCAAACGGGAAGTCTCGTTTGCTGCCGGGAGGTGTTCGGGGTCGATACGCAACCATCCCGACGAATATCCGGCTCGGAGACTGCCGTCGTCATCGATCCGGAGAGCCTCTTTCAAGAACCTGGATTTCGACAGGAACGTTTCAAAGTTCCAGAGGTGCAGCTCCTCCTCCGGGGACAGCCGGGCCAATCCCGTTTCATACAGAATCCAGATATTGTTTGCTGCATCCATCCGGCATGCCTGGATGTAGGAGCAATCGAAACCGTCGGCCGGCAACCGGTTCAAGAAACGGTCGGCAGCGGGGTCATACCGGTAAATGCCCGAATCGGTCGCCACATGCAGAACGCCATGCCGATCCTCAAAGAAACATTTCACCCGTAGACTTGCAAGCCCGCAACCCTGCGAAGGATCATACCATTCCGAACGGCCGGAATCCGGATCATATCGGCAGATCCGATCACTTCCGACCCCGGCCCATATCCGCCCGTTCCGATCCGAATACAGGGTAGACACTCCTTCCGACGTATTGGGCAAGGGTATTCTTTTCGATTCGAGTTTCAGCGCATTACGGGACTTGGCCTCCGTCACGTGTATGCGATGGATACATCCGGTTCCCGTCACCCAAAGATCCCCCGATTCATCTTCGACAATCGCGTTGATGAACCGACTCTCCGGGCCTCCCGACCGAGCTGTTGCGGGATGAAACCGATCCGTTGCCGCATCGTGATACCACAATCCGTTTTTACTGCCGGCCCAGACTATTCCCCGGCTGTCGACAAAAAAAGTCTGGATACCCATAATCGGATAGTCAGAATGGTACCTGCGGATACTGCCGTCCTTTTCGGACAGGGCCATTATTTCACCGTCGACAGCCAACCAACAGACTCCCGCCGGAGTCCATGCCATACATACAGGGGCTCCGGATTCATTGGTCCAGGACAGCTCCTTTTTCAGATCAAAAATATCGATACAATCTCCGAAAGGGCTGATCCGGGATATGCCGTTGCGGGTCGCGAGCCACCGGATACCGTTCGAATCCTGATAGAGCTGATCAATCCGGTTATCCGCAAGGCTCCACGCATCGGACGTATCGTGCAGATAAGACGAATTTACACCTCCGGTCTTCGTATCGAACACATTCAGCCCCCTGTCGGTTCCGAGCAACAGCAATCCGTTCTCCGTCGGGAGCATACATTTGATAACGTTGTTCGAAAACGGCGTGTGTGTTTCCGTCCGATAGGTAACGAACTGATTCGTCTTCCAATTCAAACGATGCAGCCCGGTTTCCGTCCCGACCCAGACAATGGAATCTTCATCCGCGTCCCGGACAACACTCAGAATCATATTGTTCTGCGGGTCATGCTGAAATCGGTCTCCCAAAGGATATTCCCGGATTTTCCCGGTAGCGGGATCAAGCAACAGCAGCCCGTCATACGTACAAATCCATAATCGTCCGTCAGCTCCGGGACAAATATTTACAATGATGTTCCGATCGCCATATTCACCATTCGGGAGCTGATATCTGTACAAATTCTTTTGCCGCGGATCATATCTGTAAAGCCCGGATTGGGTTCCGACAAACAAATTGCCGGAATCATCCTCATGGAGCGCCCGAATGATGCTGTTGGCCAACACCCGCATGGAGTCATTCCCAGCCTCCGGGACATGAAAGGTATCGCTTGCCGCATTATAACAGTTTAAGCCCCGTCCTGTTCCGCACCACAATCAGCCCGACCGGTCCAAAAGCATACATTTAATCAAGGAGTTGGACAACGATCCCTCGGGATTCTCCGCATTGCGGCGATAGATTCGGAATGCATATCCATCAAACCGGTTCAGTCCGTCTTCCGTTCCGAACCACAAATATCCGCATGTATCCTGAACCATACAATGCACGATCGGAGAGGAGAGTCCGTCCCGGATCGACAGTGTCTCAAACAAGAGATGCTGATTCCGGGCCAGGACGGACGATGCCAGCAACAGGAAAAGAATGACAATATATTTTTTCATTTCAGGATCCGTCGACAATTCGCAAACTTATAAAAGACCGGAATTGCCCATTCCGTTCAGTCTTCTTTACATTACATTTCTCAAACAGCAGTCATCGAATCGACGTCCGAAAGTTTTCGGAGTCTGTCTTCTCGGAGTGCTTTCTGAACTCCGCAGATATGCAAATTTAGCATTTTTTATTACTTACCGGCTCACCCCGATATGCCAAACCTTTTTTTCATCCGGGACCCTTGATACAGCCACATCCGGTCCGATACCATGAACCTGTTTTTAAGAGGACGGGCCTTGCATCTCCCGTCCATAACAAAATCCATATCATTTGGACAAGCGCCCCACATACGGACCGTTCTGCAACATTTTTCAGTCCGAGTTCGATCCACATGATCCCGACCTCAAAGTTCGAGCGCTACGAATAAAGCTCTTCGGGGCACAGAATCTCCGGGCGATTTTCCGGTTGAAGATTCCAGACTCCTTATACATAACGGATTTTTTGCACGAGGCAAACATGAACCCGGGAAGCCCTTCAGGGAAACAGCTCCAAAGAAGAGTAGGAATCGGTTTTCAATTACCGTTTTTTTCGTAAATTTGCTCCCAAAACATAAACCGTTTTTCATATGGCCATCTCTGAAATACTCCCCGGCATCCACTATGTCGGTGTAAACGACCGGACCACAACCCGTTTCGAAGGTCTCTGGTCGCTTCCCCAAGGGGTTTCCTACAATGCCTATCTGGTCGTAGGCGAAAAGATCGCCCTGATCGACACCGTCGAAGAGTCCTTCGGCAGCCGCCTCGAAGCCAATATCCGCGAAGCCATCGGCGACCGCAAGATCGATTACCTGGTCATCAACCATATGGAACCCGACCATTCGTCATCGATCGCCGCCCTGCGACGCATCTATCCCGACATGCAGATCGTCTCCAATGCCAAAGCACTCCAGATGGTCGAAGGATTCTACGGAGTAACAGGTGCTTCGCTCGAGGTCAAGGAGGGCGACACGCTCGATCTGGGAGGCAAGCACCTCTCGTTCCATCTCATTCCGATGGTCCACTGGCCCGAAACGATGGTCACGTGGTGTCCCGAAGAGCAGGCGCTCTTTTCGGGCGACGCCCTGGGCTGTTTCGGAGCCCTGGATGGCGGCATCACCGACTCGCAGGTCGATCCTGAACGTTATTGGGACGAAATGCGGCGCTACTACGCCGCGATCGTCGGAAAATACGGCGCTCCGGTGCAGAAGGCGCTGCAGAAACTCGCGAATCTTCCCGTAAAGAGCGTCTGCCCGACCCACGGTCCCGTCTGGCAGCAGCAAATCGCCCGGGTCCTCGACCTCTACGACCGCATGAGCCGCTACGAAGGAGAACCGGGCGTGGTGATCGCCTATGCCTCGATGTACGGCAACACCGAACAACTGGCCGAGCGCATCGCCCGCGAACTCGCCGCCGAGGGGGTTCGCAACATCCGTCTCTACAACCTCTCCTATGCCGATCCGTCGGTCGTGCTGCGCGACATCTTCCGGTTCGACACGCTGCTCGTCGGCGGCCCGACCTACAACGCCGGGCTCTTCCCGCCCGTGGCCGAGCTGCTCGACAAACTCGCCGCACGCTGCATCCCTCAACGCCGCTTCGGATGGTTCGGATCCTTCACCTGGGCCGGGGCCTCGGTGCGTCTTTTGGGTGAGTTTGCCCACAAGATGAAGTGGGAGACCGTATGCGAACCCGTCGAAATGAAGCAGGGTTTCTCCTCAAAGACGGTCGAGGCGTGCCGGACGCTGGCACGGAACGTGGCCGAGAAGATCCGTAACAACGCCGAGTGATGAAGATTGCAATCGTCGGTACGGGGTATGTCGGACTGGTGTCGGGGGCCTGCTTTGCGGAGATGGGCCTCGACATCACCTGTGTGGATACCAACCGGCGGAAGATCGAGGCGCTGAAGGATGGAAAGATTCCCATCTACGAGCCCGGTCTCGAGGAGCTTGTACGCCGCAACACTGCAGCCGGAAGGCTCCACTTCACGACCGACCTGGCGGAGTGTCTCGATCGGGTCGAGGTGGTCTTTTCGGCCGTCGGAACCCCTCCGGGGCCTGACGGAGCGGCCGATCTGAGTCAGGTGATGGCCGTAGCCCGCACCTTCGGACAGCACATCTCCAGATATACCCTGCTCGTCACGAAAAGCACCGTCCCGGTCGGCACGGCCCGGCAAATCCGCAGCGTGATCGACGAGGAGCTGCGCAAACGGGGGTGTCAGGTGCCGTTCGACGTCGCCTCGAATCCCGAATTCCTCAAGGAGGGGGCCGCGATCAAGGATTTCATGTCACCCGACCGCGTGGTGGTGGGCGTCGACAGCCCGCGGGCCCGCGATCTGATGGCCCGGCTCTACCGCCCCTTCCTGATCAACAACTTCCGCGTGCTCTTCATGGACATCGCCTCGGCCGAGATGACCAAATATGCCGCCAATGCCATGTTGGCGACCCGGATCTCGTTCATCAACGACATCGCCAACCTCTGCGACCGCGTGGGCGCCGACGTCGAGATGGTCCGCAAAGGGATTGGATCCGATGCCCGTATCGGCAACAAGTTCCTCTATCCGGGGTGCGGATACGGCGGGTCGTGCTTCCCGAAGGATGTCAAGGCCCTGGCACGCACGGCTCGGGAACACGGCTACACGATGCAGATCATCGAGGCCGTGGAGCGCGTCAACGAGGCGCAGAAAAGCATCGTCTTCGAGAAGCTGCAACGCGCACTGGGCAATCTCGAAGGCTGTCGTGTGGCCATCTGGGGCGTCGCCTTCAAACCCGAGACGGACGACATCCGCGAAGCCCCGGCCACGGAGGTGATCACGCGTTTGCTGGAAGCCGGCGCCGAGGTGTGCATCTGCGATCCGGTGGCGGTTCCCGAATTCCTCCGACAGCGGAACGACCTGCAGGTCTTCACGGCCCACACGATGTACGATGCGGCCAGGGGTGCCGATGCCGTGGCGCTGCTCACCGAATGGAAGGCGTTCCGCATGCCCGACTGGAACCGCCTGCGGGAGACGATGCGCGGCGACGTCGTGGTCGACGGTCGCAACATCTACGACAAGGAGGAGGTCCGCACGGCCGGATTCCGCTACTTCGGAATCGGCAAGTGACGCAGCCAGGCCAACTTGTTCCGAAAACAACGATCCCGGGTCACGTACAGGCCCGGGATCTTGCATTCCGTTCCGAAAATCAACAAAACCCGGCAACAAACGACCACCTCCGAGGAGAAAATCCGCCGTACTTTTGCGACAGAAAAATCCTCGAGATGAACAACAACAGCAAAACCTTTCTGCTTCTACTGCTGGGCATGCTCACCGCATTCGGCCCCTTTGTCACGGACATGTACCTGCCGACGCTTCCCGCCATGACGGACTACTTCCACACCACCTCGTCCATGGTCCAGATGGGATTGACGACCAGCATGATCGGACTGGCCGTCGGGCAGCTGCTGTTCGGTCCGCTGAGCGACAAATACGGACGTCGCGGACCGCTGCTCACGGCCCTGTGGCTCTTCATCGCCGCCACACTGCTCTGCATTCTCTCCACCAACATCGTGCAGTTTGTCACCATGCGGTTTCTCCAGGGAATAGCCGGAGCCGGCGGCATCGTCATTTCGCGATCGGTCGCCACGGATCGCTTCGCCGGACAGGATCTGACCCGCATGCTGGCGTTGATCGGCGCCGTAAACGGCATCGCTCCGGTCGTCGCGCCGATCATCGGCGGAACATGCAGCGATTCGATCGGGTGGCGCGGGATCTTCTGCATCCTGCTCGTACTGGGCTGTCTGCTTCTGGCCGGAGGCTACCGGCTGCGCGAAACTCTTCCGCAGGAGCGCCGCAACCACATCGGCTGGAGCGACCTGCTGCGGAGTTTCGGAACCGTATTCCGCCTGCGCCGCTACCGCGCCTGCATGCTCCAGCTGGGATTCGCGCAGGGCGTGCTCTTCGCCTACATCGCCTCATCGCCCTTCATCGTTCAGCAGCACTTCGGCTTCTCGGCCTTCGAGTTCAGCGTCTGCTTTGCCATCAACGCGATTGCCATCGGCACGGCTGCCGCCCTTTCCGTCCGGTTCCGCTCACCCGAACAATGCACCCGCACGGGATGTATCGGCATGATGATCTTTGCCGCAGCCGAAGCCGTGGCATTGGCTTCGGGATGCGGATTCTGGCTCTATGAGTCGTTGCTTTTCGCACTGCTCTTCGCCATGGGACTCACCTTTACCTCCTCGACGGCCCTGGCCATGGAGGCCGCACGCGAGCAGGCCGGAACCGCCTCGGCGCTTCTGGGTGCCGTCTGCTTTGCCTGCGGAGGTCTGGTCTCGCCGCTCGTGGGCATGGGCGACACGCTCCTTTCGACCGGTACGGTCTTCGTGGTATGCGCCCTCTGCTCGTGGCTCTGCATCCGTTTCGGACTCCGCCACACGCACCGTCCCGCCGTCGCAGCCTGAGTCCCGACACTCTCCAGCGCTCTTGCTGTCTTGCCGCACTATCCGGGCCGGAAGAGGCCTCTCACACCTTCCGCGTGCACTCCGCATACAACACCCCATGTAGAGAGAGATCAACCCATCGGGAAAAGTCCGGAGCTCCCCACCCGTCTCGCAAACAAAAATCCCTGCTGCCCACAGGCAACAGGGGTTTTTGCATAAGGGTTGGTCTTCAACCGGCGTTACGGTCCCGAGGTCCTTCACACCCGCAGACCGAAACTTTCGGACCCGTTCCGTATCGAACTACAGACGCACCTTGACGATGATCTTACGCACCGTGCCTTCGCCGACCATCGGAGCGTGCCCGTCTTCGGGAAGCAGGATCGTGAACTGTCCCGGACGCAGCGTATAGTAGGTCTGGGGTTCATCGTCGAATAACTGGATATCCTTCTCCTTGTCGAACTCCGACTGCGGTTTGCAGAGGTTCTTGCGTTCGCTCCAGCCGAAACTCTCCTCCTTGCCGCTGATGAGCACCTGGATGTCGATGTACTCGTTGTGGACCTCGAGTTTGGCATCCTTCTTCAGCTTGAGCTCCCGCTCCATCACGTTGACATAGATATCCTTGCCGTCGAGTTCATGGATACCCGGCTCCATCTTCATCCAATCGGTCGAGGCGATCAGTTCGAAAGCCCTCTTCATGCGCGGATTAACACCATAGTAAAGCGCGCCGTTCTTCAATGAATCCAAAATCATAACTCTTCTATTTTAAGGTTGCAAATCAGTCTTTCTCCGTTTTTTTCAGCCGCACGACCACCGGATGATGGTCCGAAAACTCCACGGGCAGGGTCTCGTAGGAGATCGGTTCGAGGCCGCCGGAAAGCACGTAATCGATGCGCAGCGTATTGAAAAAGCCGCGGAACGTATGCGAATAGCCCGAGCCACAGGTCCGGAAAGCATCGCGAAGCCCGCGGGCCATCGTTCGATAGACGTACGAGACAGGCGTATCGTTGAAGTCGCCGCAGACGATGCGCCGCGTAGGGGTGGCGTCGATCACCCGGGCGATGCTGTCGACCTGGGCGGCCCGCAGCACGCTGTTTTCACGCAGTCGTTCGACAATGCTGCGGATCTTCGTCTCGCGGGCCGTATCCGACAGGAAACGGTGTTCGGTGATGTAGTCGTTATCGGCGGCATTGATGGCCGTCGAGCGCAGGTGGTTGTTGAAAACCCGCACCGTATCGTCGCCCACCATCAGATCGACCCACACAGCCGAGGAGCGTGTCAGTACCGTTCCCGAGCGCAGAATCCGGAATTTGCTCAACACGGCCAGCGGCGCCTCATAGACCGAATCGGGAGCCGCCGTACGTCCGAATCCCGCACTTTCGTAGCGCTCCTCGAGCAGCGAGAACTCCTCGGAACGGGCCGCCAGACGGGCGTTGAACTCCTGCAGGCAGATGATGTCGGGATCCTGCTCATCGATCAGCCGCAGGACATCCTCGACGCTGCTGTGGCCGTTCTCGCCGTAGAAACTGCGCACATTATAGGTCATCACCTTGAAGGCTCCGCGGTCAGGGCTCTGTGCTTCGTCATAGGCCCGGCGGATTTCGGGGCGCCAGAAGAGCGAGACCTTGAAACATCCGATTACAACGATGAAGATCATCACCCCGGCACGCAACCATCTCCAGCGGATGATCCAATAGAGCATCAGCAGAAACCCGGCCACATAGGTGATCGGCGCAGCGAGCCCCAGCACGGGAAAAAACCACACGCGGGAGGGGTTGACATAGGGAACGAGATAGGTCAGCAGCAACGTGACGGCGACCAGCAGCGTCAACAGCGTCAACACGCCGTCGAGCAGCCACATTACCCAACTGCGCCGGCGTTTGCCCGCGGGCCGCTCCCCGTATTCGCTATAGTAGTCGGAAGCCATCGCCTAAAAACGGATCATGCCGCGGCGTTTCCACCACTGCAGCAGCAGATATCCCCAGAGCATGCCGCCGACGTGGGCGAAATGGGCGACGTTGCCCACACCGCGCCATCCGAGGAAGAGTTCGATGACAGCATAGATGATGACGAACCATTTGGCCTTCATCGGAATGGGAGGAATCAGCAGCATGATCGTGGCATTGGGATACATCACGCCGAAGGCCAGCAACAGTCCCATTATGGCTCCGGAGGCTCCGACCAGGGCCATGGGCTGCCCCATGCCCCAGGCTATGGCAGACTGAATCAAGGCGGCACCCACCCCGCAGGCCATGTAGTAGATCAGAAAGCGCCGCGAGCCCAGATCGTATTCCAACGTGCGTCCGAACATCCACAGGGCGAACATGTTGAAGAAGATATGCTCGAAATTGGCATGCAGGAACATGTAGGTGACGAACTGGTAGGTGTGGAACTCGTAGCCCAACATCCGGGGTCCGATCTGAAGGGCACCGAAATGGTTCAGGAAGCGGTAAGCCTCGGGAATCAGAGCCATCGCCAGATAGACGAGCAGATTAATGATTATCAGATTCTTGACAACCGGAGGCGTCTGAAAATAACGATTCATGCAGATTCAAATTTTTACAAAAGTAACTTTTTTCTGCCGGATTATCCCAACCGGGACCTTAAATCTTCCGGAGTGATCTCGGCAAGGATGGTTTTGCCCGAAGGCGAGAAACTCACGTGTCCGGTTTCGGCCAGTCGTTCGAGCAACGCCGCGGCCTCCTCGCGGGAAAGGTTCCGCACGGGACACCGCGATCCCGAGAGCGCCATCACCGCAGCGATCTTCTCGCGCCGCACGTCGGCCAGCGACACGGGGGTTGTAAAGGCCTGCAGCAGATCGAACAACAGTTGATCCACCGAGTCGGCGGGCAAATCGGCCGGCGTACCCTTCACCTCCACGGCTCCGGCACCGCAAAACTCGATATCGAAACCCAGGGCAGCGAACTCCACGGCATTCTCCTCCAGGAGGTTGTACTCGTCCTGCGAGAGGATCAGCCGCTCGGGGAAGAGCAGCTGCTGGCTCACGGCCGACCCGTGTCCCAATATCCGCAGATACTCTTCGTAAAGGATCCGCTCCCGGGCCCGGCGTACATCAACCACGACGAAACGTCCACCCAGAAGCGCCGCCACGTAACCGCCCGGCAACGGCAACGAATCGCTGAACTTCAACTGTCCGGGCATGTCAAGTTGCTGTTGTTCGGGCTCCACGGACGAAGGAATGAACTCCAGCGAGCTGTCGTCAAAGGTCTCCGCACCGTTCTGCGAAGCCACGATCTCAAACTCTTCGCCCGAAGAGAGATCCCCTGCCAGGTCACTGCCCGACGCGAAATCCTCGAACTCGTCGGATTGGGACGAAGCCAGGGTTCCGGGACGCAGAAACGACGCTCCCCGGCTGCCTCGACTCGGGGCTCCGGAGGATCCGGACGACACGCTCCCCACAGCATCCGCATCGCTGTAGGGCACATCAAACCCCGTAAAATCGACCGTCGGTTCCGGAGCCGACGGATCAATGTACTCCTCACGGAACGGGTTGTAGTCCCGGTTCGACATGGCGGCCGGTTCGGTATAAACCGCCCCCTTCTGCAACACGGGAATCTCCATGGTGCCCTCGCGGTCAAAATCCATCAGCGGAACGGCTCCCGTTTTGGCCAAGGTCTCACGCACGGCAGCATGAACGATCTGCCACACGGCATCCTCATCCGCAAAACGCACCTCGGTTTTCTGGGGATGCACGTTCACGTCGATGCGCGCGGGATCAATCGTCAGATAGAGGAAATAAGAGGGTTGGCAGTTCTCCGGAATGAGTTTCTCGTACGCCTTCAAAATAGCGCTCGTCAGATAGGTGCTCTTGAAAAAGCGGCCGTTGACAAAGAGATACTGTTCCGTATTGCGTTTCTTGGCGGCGGCAGGACGTCCGATGAATCCCTCGAGTCGGGCGATTGTCGTGTCGGCCTCGACATCCAGCAGATTCTGCTTGATGTGGCGTCCCACCACATCGACAATTCGCCCGGCCAGCGAAGTCGGTTGCAGGTTGTAAAGCGGGGCATCGTTGGCATAGAGTTCGAAGCTCACCTGCGGATAGCAGAGCGCAATACGCTGGAATTCGCTTCGGATCTGCGACGCCGACGTGGTACTCTTTTCCAGGAAGCGGCGACGGGCCGGGACATTGTAGAAAAGATTGCGCACGAAAAACTGCGTCCCCACGGGACACATCACCGGCGTCTGCGCAACAAACTGCCCGCCGTTGATCTCGGTCTGCGTACCCATCTCGTCGCCCTCCTGACGCGTACGGAGTTCGACCTGGGCCACCGCAGCAATCGATGCCAGAGCCTCACCCCGGAAGCCGAAGGTATGCAGATCGTAAATATCCTCCACGGCACCGATCTTGCTCGTGGCGTGCCGGTCGAAGGCCAAGCGGGCATCGATGGGCGACATGCCGCATCCGTCGTCGACAATCTGTATGAGCTCCTTGCCTCCGTCGCGGAAGTTGACCTTCACGGACCGGGCCCCCGCATCGAGCGAGTTCTCCATCATCTCCTTCACCACCGAAGCCGGCCGGTTGACCACCTCGCCCGCCGCAATCTGATTGGCGACGACTTCGGGCAACAATCTGATTCTGTCTGCCACCTACTCCTCCTGGTAATCATTCGGGACCACAACGATCGGAGCATAGGGATTGAACTCCCCTTCGGCCTGCGCCGCCGGGACCGGCCGCTGCACGGGCTGCCGCAACTGCAGCACCCAGTTGGCCAGCCGCGGATAGAGCAGATAGATGAAGAGCATCATCAGAACCGCCGCTCCGGCGATCTTGAACACCCGCATCCGTCCCCGTTCCTCCGTTCCGGCACGTCGGGCCGCCCGCGCATCGCGCTGAGTGCGGATATATTGTCCGGGGACGTATTCGCGCCCGGCATCCTCGGCACGTTCACCGCGCAGCTCCGCACGGCGCTGTTCCCGAGCCTCCTTTTCGGGGTCGTAATAGCGCGGAATATAGTTGAACTTGTTCGCGTGTCTCTTGAACGGGGTAAAGCCTAACATGGTCGTTCTCTTTTTCGGTAAAGATACGAATATTTTTGCAATTTATTGCATGGTTTCACGCATTTCGGCCGCGGACAACCGATTCGCGCAGGTGTTGCTCCGGGTTTCTGCGCCCCCATCATGCGAAAGCCCCTCCCGAAGGAGGGATTTTCGTGGCATGGCTACCGGAAGAAGCTCTTCATGCGTTCGAAGATATTCTGATTCTTGGTCGATTCGGCCCGCTGGAACGACGGCTGCGCCGCCAACTGCTCGACCAGCCGTTTCTCCTCGGAGGTCAGCTTCGAGGGGATCGTGATGTCGACAACGATCAACTCATCGCCACGGCCGTAGCCGTTCACCTCGGGAAGCCCCTTGCCGCCCAGCCGCAACACCTTGCCGGCATGCGTTCCCGGCGCGATCTTGATCTTGGCCCGTCCGTCGACCGTCGGAACCTCCACCGTACCGCCCAGCAGCGCCGTCGTCACCGTGATGTTCAGGTTATGGATCAGGTCGTTTCCGTCACGGATCAGGTCGGGATTGGGCTCCTCCTCGATGACAACCTGCAGGTCGCCGTTCACGCCGCCCTGCCGGGCCGCATTTCCCTTGCCCGTAACCGTGAGGACCATTCCTTCGCCTACGCCGGCCGGGATCTGGATCTCGACGACCTCCTGTCCGCGCAACGTCCCTTCGCCCTTGCACTTGTCGCAGGGCGAGGTGATCACCTTGCCCGTTCCGCCGCACGTCGGGCAGACGCACTGCGTCTGCATCCTCCCGAAGAAGGTATTCTCCACGCGGGTGACATATCCCGTTCCGTTGCAGGTCGAGCAGGTCGAGTAGGCATTGGCATCCCGGGCACCCGTTCCGCCGCACTTGTCGCAGGCTACGGTCTTGTTGATCTTGAGTTTCTTCGTCACGCCCGAGGCGATCTCGGCCAGGGTCAGCCGGACCCGAACGCGAATATCCGAACCGCGGTTGACGCGCCGTCCGCCGCCCGTTGACGAGCGGAACCCGCCGCCGAAATGGCCTCCGAAGATGTCACCGAACTGCGAGAAGATATCCTCCATGGAGAATCCTCCGCCGCCGAAACCGCCGAAACCGCCGGCTCCGCCACCCGCCGCACCGCTCATTCCGGCATGTCCGAACTGGTCGTAACGGGCCCGTTTGTCGGGATTCGACAGCACGTCATAGGCTTCGGCCGCCTCCTTGAACTTCTCCTCGGCCTCCTTGTCCCCGGGGTTCTTGTCCGGGTGGTATTTGATGGCCGCCTTGCGGTAGGCCTTCTTTATCTCGTCGGCGTTGGCATTGCGCTCGACGCCGAGCACCTCGTAATAATCTCTTTTCTCTGCCATGGCATTACTCTCCTACGACAACTTTGGCAAAGCGCAGCACCTTGTCGCCCAGCATATAACCCGTCTGCACGATATCGATGACCTTGCCCTTCATCTCTTCGCCGGCCGCGAATATGGCCACCGCCTCCTCCACGTCGGCATCAAACTCCTTCTCCTTGAGCTCCATCTCCGTAACCCCCTTCTGGCGCAGCGCCTCGGTGAACTTCTGCGAGATGAGCCGCACACCCTGTCGCAGCGCCTCCACGTCGTCGCTCTTCTCCATGGCTCCCATGGCGCGCTGCACGTCGTCACGAACCGGAAGCATGGCCAGCAGCACGTCGCGGCCGCCCGTCTGGACAAGATCCATCTTCTCCTTGAGCGTGCGTTTGCGGTAGTTGTCGAACTCGGCCTGCAGACGCAGGAACTTATCCTTCCATTCGGCCACCGCAGCCTCCACGGCCTGAGCCGTCTGCTCCGAAAGAGCACCCTCTTCAAGGGCGCCGTCGTCGACGGGACCCTCGGTCTCATTTTCTGCCATTTTGGCAGTCGCCGATGCGGCATCATCTGCCATCTTGGCATCCGCAGCCTCTTCACGCGAAGGATTTCCGTCGCCGGAGTCGACCGTCTTACGGTCCTTAACCTCCTCGTTATAAGCCTTTTTCTCTTTCATATCTGGTATATTTTTCAGTTTCCGAAGAATCTTTCGCACAAATTGCATACCATGCTATCCGATGATGAAAATAGCCGGGCGTTTGTTCAGTTCGGGTCGCGGGCTCCGGCGCCACTCCCCCACCGTACGGGTTGCGATGTTCTCCCCGGGCGCCGTCAGATCCACGGCAACGGTCAATCGCGTCTCGGGCGCCAGCGTCTGCAAGAGCTGTTCGACGAGCTTTCCGTTGCGGTACGGCGCCTCGATAAAGAGTTGCGACTGCCCCTCGCTGCGGGCTCTCCGCTCGAAAAAACGGATCGCCCGGCTCCGTTCGGGCTCCTTGACGGGCAGGTAGCCGTTGAAGGCGAACGACTGTCCGTTGAGTCCCGACGCCATCATGGCGAGAATGATCGACGAAGGGCCCACGAGCGGCACCACGCGGATGCCCCGCCTGTGGCAGGCCTCGACGACCAACGCCCCGGGATCGGCCACCCCCGGCACACCGGCTTCGGAAATCACCCCGGCCGAACGCCCCGCAACGACCGGCGCCACGAGCTCCTCGACCTCGCGCCCCGCCACCGTATGTTCGTTCAGCTCGCGGAATTCCAACTCCTCGATGGGGCGTGCCACCCCGGCCCGCGAGAGGAAACGCCGGGCCGAACGGGTGTTTTCGACGATGAAATAGTCCAGAGCGTCCATCACCGCACGGTTGGCGGCGGGCAGGACCTCCCAGGGTGCCGTTTCGTCCGAGATCGGACACGGGATCAGATAAAGGGTTCCGGCATTCATGCGTTCCGAGAAAAAGGTTACTCCTTGAGGTAAATGCGTTTGACACGGTTCGAAACCGAAGTCATGATCTCATAGGGGATCGTATCCAGCACGCGGGCCATCGTTTCGAGGTCATTGCCCTCGGCAGCCGAGAAGACAACGGCCTCGTCGCCCTCCTCGACACCCGGAATGTCCGTGATGTCGATCATGCAGCTGTCCATGCAGACCCTCCCGACGATCGGAGCAGGCCGTCCGGCCACAAGCATCGACCAGCGGCCGCAACCGAGGTGGCGGTCCAGCCCGTCGGCATAGCCGATGGGCATCGTCGCCGTAACGGTCGGACGCGTCAACCGCCCGGCCCGTCCGTAGCCGACCGCATCGCCGGCCTCGAGGTGTTTGATCTGCACGATGCGGGTCTTCAGCGCCGAGACAGGGCGCAGCGACGGATTGTGCTGCCAGCCGAAGCCGTAGAGCCCCAGTCCGAGGCGGCACATGTCGAACTGCGCCTCGGGGAAGCGCTCGATGGCCGCCGAATTGGCCGTATGGCGGATCACGGGATAGGACAACGCCTCAACGAGCGCCGTACTCATGCGGTCGAAGCGTTCGATCTGCGCCCGGGTGTAGGTATCCTCCTCGGGCATGTCGGCACAGTTCAGATGCGAGAAGATCGTGGCAACCTTCACGGCCGGCAACTCTTTCAGCCGCTCGCACAACGCCGCAATCTCCCCCTCCATGAATCCCAGCCGGTGCATCCCGGTATCGAGTTTCAGATGGATCGGATAGCGGATCTCACCGGCGTGGGTCACGGCATCGGCGAAATCCTTCAGCGAATGGAAGCTGTAGATTTCGGGTTCGAGGCGGTTGGCAATCATCAGGTCGAAGCTGTCGGCATCGGCATTCAGCACCACGATCGGCATCGTGATACCCCGTTCCCGGAGCAGGACCCCCTCGTCGGCAAAGGCCACGGCCAGGTAGTCGACCCCCTGATGCTGAAGCATCTGCGCCACCTCGAAATCCCCGGCTCCGTACGATCCGGCCTTGACCATGGCGACGAGTTTCGTGCGGAAATCCAGTTTCGAACGGAAATAATTGAGGTTGTGAATCATGGCGTCGAGATCCACCTCAAGCACCGTCGTATGGCTCTTGCGCGAGAGGGCGTGGGCCAGCTTCTCGAAACGGAAATCCCGGGCGCCCTTGAGCAGGACGGCCCGTCCGGCCACAGCCCGGCGTCCGAGCCGCGCGATGCACTCGTCGGTCGACGGATAGAACTCCCGGGCGCAGTCGAAGAGCGCGGCGTAACGTTTCAGCTTCGGACCGATGCCGACGAGCGTATCCACCCCGGCCCGCGAGACCATGCCGGCCACCCGGCTGTAGAGTTCGTCGTCCGAGAGGCCGCTCTGGGCGATATCCGACAGTATGAGGGTCTTGCGGCGCGTCAGAGCCACGCTGTGCAGGTAGTCCAGAGCCAGGGCCAGCGAATTGAGATCGAGGTTGTAGGCGTCGTTGATCAGCACCGAGTCGTTGATCCCGTCCTTGACCTCGAGGCGCATGGCCACCTCCGGAGCCCCGGAAAACGACGGAGCCGGAAAGCCCATCGCCGTACAGAAGGCCTCGACAAGCTGCGCATTGCGCCGCGAGGCTTCGTTGCCGATCACCGTCTCGGGGACTTGCGGCGCCGCGGCCGCATCGTAGAGTTTGCGTTCGGCCAGGCGCGTGGCGATGAGATGTCCCAGCGGTTCGTAATAACTGTGGTAGATGATCGTGCGGGCCCGGTGAGCCAGCACCATCTTCTCGAGACACTTCTGCTCGAGATTGAGAAAGTTCTCCTGATGGGCGTCACCGATCGAGGTGAAGACCACCACATCGGGACGGATGATGCGCTCCAGACGCTCCATTTCACCGGGCTGCGAGATCCCCGCCTCGATCAGCGCCAGCTGTTCGTCCCCTTCGATCATCAATACCGACAGGGGTACGCCCAACTGCGAGTTGTAACTCTTGGGCGAGCGGTAGCACTTCATGCCGGCGGGCAGCTCCTCGGCGATCCACTCCTTGATGACGGTCTTTCCGTTCGAGCCGGTGATCCCGACGACCGTGCCCTTGAAATGGGCGCGATGGTATGCCGCCAGGCTCTGCAAGGCGGCGATGGCGCTCTTCACGACCACATAGCCGCTCCCGGGCAGCTCCTCGACCGGATGCTCGACCAGAAAGGCCCGCACCCCGCGGCCGTACATCTGTGCAATGAAATCGTGCGAGTCGTGATTGGCCCCGCACATGGCAACGAACATCGGATTGCATCCCAATTCGCACGTAAGCGACCGGCTGTCCGTAACGACAGCCTGCACCTCGTGATCCGAGCCCGAAAAACGGCCGCCGACAACGGCCGCGATCTGCGAAAGTTTGTAATTCATGACATACCGATTGTTAACGGCATCGGCCATTCCGGTGCTGTATGTCCGGATCCGGGAGCGGCGAGGCGTAGGGTCTCTCCGGCTGCGGGGATGCGGATTCGGGGCCCAAGGTCCCGAAGGTGCAAAGGTAGCCAAATTTGTCGGAAATACAAAGTCGCGGAGGGGCTTCTCCCCCTGCAACAAGACGGGCCGCGGAGAACTTTCCGCAGCCCGTCCGCAGGGTCATTGTCCGGTTCAGCGACGGGATCCCCGGGCAACGAACAGGGCAAGGATGAACGACAGTGCCGACGCCGTGATCCAGAAGATGATGGCGGTGCCGAAATCGTAACGGGTGATCCCGTCGACGACCGTCTTGCCCGAATCAATGAGCCAACCGCTGACGATGTCCTGCAACCCGGCGCCCACGTAGCTGGCCATACCGACGATGCCGAGTGCGGCGCCCGTGGCTTCGCGCGGCACGATATCGATGGCCATCAGCCCTCCGAGGAAGCAGATCAGCACGCCGATGGCCATGCCGAACAGCACCATCGAGAGCAGGTTGACGAACATGCCGTTGCCCGAATAGAGGAAGAGGGCCAGGGCCAGGGTGTTCAGCACGCCGAATCCAAAAGCCAGGACGTTGCGCCGTCCGTGGAAGAGACGGTCCGAGAGCCATCCCGAGAAGACCGTTCCGACAATTCCCAGCAGGGCATTCACCGAGATGACCTGCGTGGCCGTCGCCAGCGAGTACCCCTTGACCTCCTGGAGGAAGAGCACGCCCCAGCCGTTGATCGCATAGCGGCTCACATACATGAAGGCGCTCGACAGGGCCAGGATCCACACGAACGGATTCCGGATCACGGAGCGTTGCAGTTCGGAGGTGGTGCCGTGTTTACGGCTCTGCTCCTCGGACTCCTCGCCGGTCAGCACCCCGATCGGAGGCAGCCCCTTCGATTCGGGGGTGTCGTGTAACAGAAAGAGGATAATCACTACGCCAACAGCCCCGGCTACCGAGGAGCCGACGAATCCCCACTGCCAGCCGAAGATTCCCACAACGGCGCCCACGAAGAGAAACGAGAGGAATTCGCCGAGGTTGTGGCTGGCGCTGAAAAAGCCGTAATAGGTGCCGCGGATGCTCAACGGATACCAACGCGAGAGGGCGATGATGGCCGGAGGTGCGCCCATCGACTGCGCCCAGCCGTTGATCCCCCACATCACGGCAAAGGCCACGAAGAGGGTCATGTTACCCACGAACCCGCCGCCGTTGGCAAAGCCCAGCAGTCCGACCAGCAGGTTCGCCACCGTCGAGACGCAGAGTCCCGCGGCCATGAAGCGTTTGATGTTGCTGTGGTCGGCGAGGAAGCCGTTAACGAACTTTCCGATGGCATAGGCGAAGAGCAGGGCCGAGCCGATCAGACCGAGTTGCGAGGCATCGAGCGCCCCGCTTTCGAGGATGGGCTTCTTCACCACGTTGAGACTCGTACGACAGACGTAGTAGAGGCTGTATCCGACGGTTCCGGCCACAAAGCTCTGGAAACGAAGCCTGCGATAGAGTTTCATGCGGGCCTCGTCGTCACCCGTGAACGGAGCCGAGGGTTCGCTTTTACGAAAAAAGGATATGACAGACATGATTATTCCACAAATTCAAGTTGAACCAATACCGGGAAATGATCCGACGGCGTACGGGCCCGATAACGGAGTTCGCCGTCGGAGGACTCTTCCGAGCGGTAGGTGTCGGTCAGAATGCCGTAGCGCAGGACACGGAATCCCGGGCTCACGAAGAGGTGGTCGATCCGCCGGAAGTTCCGAATATCGGGATCAAACCAGTTCTCCGTGCCGGTCATGGCATAACGAATCCCGGCCTGTTCGAAAGCATCCGCAAGGAATCCCGAGTCGTGCAGGATGGCGTAACTCTCGCTCGTCTCCCCGACATTGAAGTCGCCGGTCAGGATCACATGTTCCGAGCCGCACATTTCGCGGATCTTCGCCAGCACCAACCGACAGCTTTCGATCTGCGCCTGCGTTCCCTTGTGATCCATATGCAGGTTGAAAAACCAGAAGCGGTGCTGCGTCTGCCGGTCGAGGAAACGACCCCAGCAACAGATCCGGACATACCTGGCATCCCAGCCCAGGGCCGGCCGCGCAGGGTCCTCGGCGAGCCAGAAATGGCCCTCGTCAAGCAGTTCGAAACGGTCACGTTTGTAGAAGACGACGCAATATTCACCCGCTTGGGCGCCATCGTCACGCCCCACGCCCGTCCAGCCGTACCCGGGCAGTGCTGCCGCGAGATCCTCCAACTGACTGTGGAACACCTCCTGGGCGCCGAAGATCTCAAAGTCGTGGAAGCGCACGAGCTGGGCAATCACGGGACACCGAACCGCCCAGCCGTCGCCTCGGGCATCATCCTCGGCGTTCAGCTGGCGGATATTGTAGGTGCCAGTCCGGAGCGTCTGTCCGTGCACGGTCCCTGCTCCCGCAACCGCGGTGAGCCAGAGGCCAATCAACAAAAGCCTTCTCATCGTTGCAGACCTGTTACGGACGACGTCCTTTGGATTCGAGATAGCGGATCAGAAACTCCGGACGGTCGGTCTGGATGATCGTCGCCCCCAGGTCGAGCAAACGCCCGTAGACGGCCTCCGTCTCACCGCGGAAGGCCCGGTCATCGTCCAGTCCGCCACAGAGCGACGGCCAGAGCGAGTTGACCCAAAGCTTCGAACCTCCGTCGACGACCTGCCGCATGCACGCCTCCACCTCGGGGGTCAGCGTATCCCAGCAAATCTCGTAGGCCAGCGGCTGCTCCTCGCAGGCGCGGTAAGCCTCGAAGAGCTCGCGCCCCTGGGGTTTAAGGATGTCGCTGATCGGCATGTACATCATGTTGTGGGGATACTCGGCGAACTTCGCGGCCACGACTTCGGCGGGACGCTTGCCCTTGATGAGGACCTGATCGGTCATGCCGAGCTCCTCGGTAACGGCCAGCGCCAGGTCATAGTATTCGTACCCCTGGTCGATGTTGACCACGATGCGGTCCTTGCAGACTTCGAGCGCCTCGCGGAGCGTGGGCATGCGCAGCGCGGTCTTCACGCCGTGGCCGGTCCGCAGCACGCACCGGCAGATCGAATCATAGGTGATGTCGCACACCTGTCCGTGACCGTTGGTCGTGCGGTCGATCGTCTTGTCGTGACAGAGCACCAGCACGCTGTCGCTCGTCAGTTTGAGGTCAAGCTCCATGATATCGACCCCCATGTCAATCACCGACTCGATGGCGTCGATCGAGTTTTCGGGCCAGTTCCGCCAGTCGCCGCGGTGCGAGACGACCAGCACGTTCCTCGACGTCGGGTTACGAAGTTCGGCGAGGATCCGGTCGGTTGTACGGAGCGCGGCCGGATCGGATTGCGCGGTGCACGAGCAGAGCGCCGCCGCAAACAGAAATAAAATACGGTTCATTTTTCAAAAAAGGTTAAAAGCCGGCGGGAAGCACACCTTGCGGAGCGGCTTCCCGCCGAAGCCACGGTTTATTCCAGGACCGGATAGCTTTCCGACGCCACCCAGCGGCGGACGGCCGTTTCGGGTTTGGTCGGGAGCGTTTCGCCGGTCAGCTCCGTATAGAGTTCGGCACCGGCATTCAGCGCCTCGACGAACGACGCACACTCCTCCTGGGACGAAGGAACCGTCACGGCGCCCGTCTTCATCACGTCAAGGCTCAACAGCGCCCCGGCACTCTTTTTCCAGACCGTACCGGCTTCCTTGTCGTTGCCGACGATCCAGTTGGTATTGTTCGTTCCCGACGGGCAGGCCACGTTGCCGTAGACGTTCCAGATGTTGCCCACCTTGCTGTAACCCACGGCCGAGGCGAACGAGCCGTTCTGCGAGACATCGGCCAACGTCGCGTAGCAGTTGATGACAAAGCTGTCGGAGCTGACGATTCCGACAATGCCACCGATGTTGTTGTTGCTCGAAACGATGCGCTCGAGCCAACTGTAACAGTTGATAATGTAGGCTCCGTCGGAGACCTGACCGACAATTCCGCCGAGGTTCTCACTCTTGGTGGCCTCGCCGGCCTCGATCACCCCGCCGCGGTTGCCGCAGTTGATCACCACGCCGGTGCTCTGGTTCTGGCCTGCGATGCAGCCCAGCACGGAGGCCGCACCCGATCCCGTGATCGTTCCCTGGAAGGTCACGCCGTCGATTACGCCGAGGTTCGTCCCGACGACACCGCCGGCGGTTTTGTAGGCGGTCGAGAGCGAGAGGTTCTCCACGACCAGATCGCGGATCGTGCCCTCATTGCCGCCGAAGAGGCCGAAGGAGGATCCCGAAGCGGAGGTCTTCACGTTGCGAATCGCATGGCCGCGGCCGTCGAACTGACCTTGGAAATAGACCAGGCTCTCGGTATTGAACGAGATGGGTACGGCAGCCTGATTCTTGAAGTCGATGTCGGCCGTCAGGACATAGTAGTGCTCCGAGAGATAGCGGGCATCGTCCGCAGCGCCGTTGATCGACTCGGCGACGGCATTCCAGTCGGCCGAGGAGTTGATCTGCCAGGGATCGGCCTCGGTGCCGGCGCCCTCGATCTGGGGAGCCTCCGGCGCATCGTAGTTGAAATCGGCCTGAATGGTCACCGGGCAGTGGTCCGAAGGATAGATATTCCCGAAGACCGAATTGTCAACCTTGTAGGATTTCAATGCGAGTGCCCCGCGCGTATGGATGTAGTCGATGCGTGCGGTCTCCACCGAGAGGTCTGCCGTGATCTTGTGCCCGTTGAAGGTTCCGACGGGTCCGCTGACAAAGCGCGCATCCACGGCCTCGCGAGCATCCTCCCAATAGGAGCGGAACGAGCTCGACGCAGCGTCGTCGGGCGTGGCGTTCATGTCGCCGACCAGCACCGAAGGCATCCCCTTCGTATTGTACATCTGCTCGCGTTCGATGATCAGTTTGGCAGCCTCCGAGCGGGCCATGTCGGCCTTCGGCATATGAGTCACCGTCAGGAAGAATTGCTTGCCGTGGAGTTTGTCGGTCACAACGGCGCAGCAGGCGATGCGGTGATACCCCACCTCGTCCCATCCGTAGCTCACCTCGTCGGGGGTTGCGGAGAGCCAGTAGAAATGCTGCTCGCTCAGTTCGAAGCGATCCGGATTGTAGGCGATGCCGATGGCTTCGCCGCTCCTGCCATCCTGCGAATCACGCCCGACGAACCACCACTTGTAATTGCCGCCCTTGTCGGCCACGAGTGTCGGGAGTTCGGACTGAATCGTGGTGTTGGCCTCCTGAAACCCGAAGATATCCCAGCCGTTGTTGACGATCGACTGTGCAAGCACATTGCGACGATTCGTCCAGTCGTAGTCCCCGGTACCCTTGTTCGAGATCCAGAGGTTGTAGGTTCCGAGGCTGACGGTCTGCTCCGTGATGTCGGGCTCGGCCGGGGGCGTATCGTCCCCGTAATAGTGATGGTTCAGTTGGGTCGGGAAATCCTCGGCGCAGCCCGCCAGAAGAGTGGCGGCCACGCACAAGGAAAAAAACAGAGATCGTTTCATTTCAGTGTCGGTATTTTTCGGTTGTTACTTCTGGTAGTTGATGTGTCGGGCACTGCCGCCGTACTGCGACCAGGAGGAATCCGCAGCGGATGTCACACCCGGCAGAGCCACGGCGTAGACCACCGACGGCGTCACGGCATCGGCCACGATGTAGAGGGTCTGGCCGCCGGCGCTCAACGAGGCTCCGGTCTGTTTGAAGCCGCCGTCGAGAGCAACGCTCCACTTGGGCGTCTTCGACGAAGAGGCGGTCAGGTTCGTACAGTCGAAAGCGGCGAGGTTCCACGTGCCGCTGCCATTGATCGTACCGGCCAGATAGAGGACATTGTCAGAACCGACACACGGCTGGCACTGGTTCGACGAGAGGTTGTCTCCCGGCGTGAAACCGTTGTCTTTGGAGACAGCCGCCCAGCCGGACAGGTTGTCGGGCACCATCAGACCATATCCGTGCGTTCCCGATGCGGTATAGATGGCAGCTCCGCTTTTGAGGACGATTGTTCCGGCACTGATACCGCCGTTCGCGGGTTTCACCGTCGCAGTATTGCGCCCCGAAGCCTTGTCGAAGCGGCGCAGCATACCCGACGTACCGCGGTTTCCAACCACCAGCATCTCCGGCGTGATACACGGCGTGGAGTAAGCGATCCGGTCTTCGCTGACATAGGCGGTCTGGTTCTTCCAGAGTACCGAACCCATGGAGCCATCGAAGGCGTAGACGGTCGGTGCGGCCGATTTATCGCCGTAGGCATGGGCAGCCCAATAGACCGTACCGTCGGCATCCACCGAGGTATAGGCGATCTCCTTTGTCAGCAGCACCTTGTCCTGCGCGGTGGCATCGTACTCCCAGGCCACCTCACCGGCAGCATCCAGCGCTACGAGCTTGCCTTCGCCCGTCACGGCGTAGATGTATCCCAGATCGCTCACCGTAACGACATTGCCCGCACAGAGTGCCTCGGCCGCCGCAACCTCCTTGCTCCACAGCACGGTGAACTCCTCGACGTCACCCTCGCGAACGTTGACCGACTTGGTTACGCTGTTTTCACCGCCGCGGTCGTCGGTAACAGAGAGCGTCACGCGGAACATGCCCTGGGCGGAAAAGGTATAGGTGGGGCTTTCGTCCGTGGAGGTCGAGCCGTCGGGGAAGGTCCACTTGCGCGAGACGATCTCACCGTCGGAATCGGACGACTTGTCGGTAAAGGTCACCTCGTCGCCGACGTTGACCATCATCGGGGCATAGGAGAAGTCGGCCGTCGGCAGCACGTTGTCGGCCAGGACGGTCACGATCTTCTTCACCGTGGCGCGGTTGCCGTCGGCCCCCCCAGGCCGTCAGAGTCACCGTGTACTCCCCGGCCTGGGCGTAGACCACCGGATCGGGCTGCGCCTCTTCCGACCAGTTGCCTTCGCCCGAGAATCCGAAGTGCCAGAAGTAGTCCGCAATGGTCGTACCTTCGACGGTCGTGAGATTGGTAAAGGTCACCGGCGTGGTGCCGGCCACGATCTCGCCCTCGGAGATGGAGAAATCGGGCGTGATGACCGAATCATATACGTTGTTCATGTCGTCGTTGCCGTCCGTACAGGCACCCAGCGCGAGGAGCGACACGACGCTCAATAAGGAAATGAATCGTTTCATGGTGTTCGTTTAGTCGTTTTAAGGTTTTAGCGTTTTCCTTTGCCGCGGAGGTATTCGTCCATTTCGGCGGGATAATCGCACTGGATCATGCGCACGCCGGCCGCGACGAAGGAGTCCATCAGCGCCGTATTGCCGTTGTAGAAGTTCTGTCCGTTGTCATCGAGCAGGTTTGAAACCGCGAGGGCCCGGGCATTGATGGCGGCGATCCAGGACGAGGTGACATACTCCGTGGAGGTTTGCACCATGTATACCGGTTCGTAGGCCGTCATCAGGGTCAGCGCCGACTCCTTGTTGGCGTGCGGTGCGAGGATTCCGGGAATCTCCTGGCTGGAGAGCCAGTCGGCACGGTCGGTGTTGTCGGAGATGTAGAACTGCACGCGGTCGAGACATCCGCAGCGTTTGACCACGTCGTAGACCTTCTCGATGTTGACATCGCTCTCCATGCACTTGTCGAGGTTGAACCACACCTTCCCGCGGAACTCCGTGAGGACCTCCTCCAGCGTGGGGATCTTCTCCTCGGAGACCTTCCCGTCGGAGGTCTTCAGCCGGAACTGGCCCAGCTCCTCGAACGTAAAGTCGGCGACCATACCCTTTCCCGCATAGTAGTTGTTGTAGTCGGTAAAGCGGCTCAGATAGTTGTCGTGCAGACAGATGACCACTCCGTCACGGGTAATCTGCACGTCGGTTTCGATGAAATCCACGCATCCCAGTTCGACGCATCGGCGGAAGGCCGCCATCGAGTTCGGGGGCAGTTCATATCCGTTCTTCGTATTGCCGCGATGGGCCATGATCCACATCTTCGAGCGGTCGAAATTGCGGCAGGCCCAGCTCAACGAGAGCCCCTCCACCTCGACCGTGCGTTGCAGCGTCTGGGTCTCGCCGCCGGCAAAGGCGACATCGGCCCGCACCGTATAGGATCCCTCCCCGGCAAAGCTGTGCGTCAGCTGCTGCGTCGCGGAAGAGGTGGTTTCGGGCTCGCTTCCGTCGCCGAAGTCCCAGGTCACGCCCGTAACATCGGAGAGGCGGTTGAGCGAGAAGCGAACCTCCTCCATCCGGGCGGGGAAGTCGTTGCTGACGACCATGCCGGCCTGCGTGTCGTTCACGGAGATCGTGCACGACAACTCGCTCATCGCCCCGGAGAGCGGCGTGAGGACCGCCTTGACGAAATACTCTCCGGCTGCAGCATAGGCGTGCTCCACGGATTCCGAGGGCTGTGCCGAGGCGGTTTTGCCGTCGCCGAACATCCACAGCACGCTGCGGAGCGCCGAGACGTCACCGTCGAGCGAGAAGCTCACGAGCTGATCCACCGTCGGGGAGGCGGGCTCCCAGCGGATCGCCGTCTCCGAACCCGTTTCCGGTCCCGAGGCCTCCCCATCCTCCTTCGAGCAGGCGGCAAGGAGAAGCGCCCCGACCAGACCGAAAAACGCAAATATTCGTTTCAAACGTTCCATGTTCCGCAGATCAATCAACATTGTAACCCGGGTTCTGATAGAGTCCGCTCGGATTAAGGATCCGCTCGTTGTAGGGGATCGGCAGGAGCAGGTCCTTGACCGAGAAGTTGGAATTCAGTGCGTTATAGTGCTCGATCATCTCCTGGTTCGAGTACATGCGGCGCACGTCCTGCCAGCGCAGCCCCTCCTGCATGAACTCGAAGAGGCGCTCGTCGTAGATTCCCTGCCGCAGGTCGCTGCCCGACCAGTCGGCCAGCCCGGCCCGCTTGCGGACCATGTTCAGGTAGTTCTTCGCGGTGGCTTCGGTGCCCTGCCAATAGTAGGCCTCGGCCAGCATCAGCGCCACATCGGCATAACGCAGCACGATCCAGTTGTTGCCACCGTAGCCGTTGGCGCCGCATTCCAGATCGGCATACTTCATCGTGTGGTAATAGGTCACACCGGCCACGGTCGTCTCCCGCAGATAGTTCCGGCGCACGTCGCTCGGGTCGAACGAAGCGTACACTTCCGGGGTAGTCATATTATGCATCTGACCAATCTTGTAGGAGGTGATTCCCGTCGTGCTGGGTCCGAACTGAAAGTTCCAGATCGACCCCAGATCGGCATTCCCCTGCACGTAGTTGATCTGGAAAATACTCTCGGGGCAGGACTTCTGCGTGGAGAGGTCCCAGAGCTGGTTGTAGGGAATGTCGGCAAGCTCGCCGAAGGGACGCATGTCCCATACCTGGGTCAACTTCTCGATAGCCGTTGTCAGATAGGTGCTCTTGTCGGCCGCAAAGTCCTCGTCACAGGCACATTGCAGGGCCACCTTGCCATAGAGGGCGATGGCCGCAGCCTTGCTGGCGCGTCCGCACTCGGAGGCCGGCTGGAAATCGGCCAGCGGACTGCCGAGAACGAAATCCAGATCGTCGAAGATCGCCTTGTAAACCTCCTTTTTGGGGCGTCGGTAGTTGTTGGCCTCAACCTCATCCTTGGTCTCCAGGCGCTTGAGCACCAGCGGCACGTCGCCCCACTCGGTCACCAGATGGAAGTAGGTCAGCGCACGGATGAAACGCGCCTCGGCCTCGTAGGTGTTCCGGGAATCGGGATTGGCATAGCTCACGTCGTCGAGGTGCGCCAGCAGCGTATTGGCCCGCGAGATGCTCTTGAAGAGCTGCGTGTAACGGTTGTAGACATACTGGTTCTCCTCGGTGAGCGTATAGTTGTAGAACTGGTAGGGAATACCGCTGCTGGCACCGCTGTCGGTCACCACGGTAACATGTGCCCGCACATCGGTGAAGTAGTAGTTGTACTGATAGTAGTAATCCTGTGTCAGCGACTGGTAGACGCCGTTGAGCGAAGTTACGATGTCGGCCTCCGACGTATAGAAGTTCCCGGCCGTGGTGGCGTTGGGGTCGTATTCATCGAGGAAGTTGCACGACATCAACGCCGCAGAGGCGGTCAAAGCTGCAAATATCTGTTTGATTTTCATATTCATCCGAGTTTAGAAGGTAAGATTCAGTCCGACCGAATAGATCCGTGAGAGCGGGTAGCAACCCCAGTCGAATCCGGGCATCAGGTTGCTGCTCTTGTAGGATACCTCCGGGTTGTAGCCGCGGTACGGGGTGATGGTGAAGAGGTTGTCACCACTGAAATAGACGCGGCACGAGGCGATATGGAGCTTGTTCATCCAGCGCTGGGGCAGCGTATAGCCCAGGGTGATGTTCGCACAGCGGAAGAACGAGGCATCCTCGACATAGTAGGACGAGAGTTTGAGCGACGTATTGGGCGTCGAGATACGCGAAGCGATGGGGACGTTGTTGCGTCCGGGCTGCTCGTCGGAGATGTAACGGTCGGCGACGATGGCGTACTGGTTGCCCGAGCCCTCCATGTTGTAGAGATAGTAGTCCTGGAAGTTGATGACCTCGCCGCCATAGGAGTAGGCGAAGCTGGCGCTGAAATCAATGCCTTTCCACGAAAGACTGGTCGAGAACCCGCCCGTGAAATCGGGATAGGCGTCACCGATGATGGTCTTGTCGTCGGTGGTGATCAGACCGTCACCGTTGACATCCTCCCAGATGACGTTTCCGTAGGAGAGCGCGTCGAGCGAATAGGACGACACGGCCGGACCTTTCAGCTCGTAGCCTTCGGGGAACTTGTTGCCGTTTTGGAGATAGATTTCACGGTCGAGGAGCGCATTGGCGTAGTCGGCCTTCGACATGATGCCGATGGCGTTGTATCCGTAGAACGACCCGATCGGATAGCCCTCCTTGGTGATGTGCGAACCCACGGAGCGCTCCGACGTGGAGATGATGTCGTCGAGTCCGCCCATGCTGACCACCTTGTTGCGGTTGACCGAGATGTTGGTGCTGAAATTCCAGTTGACCTTTCCGGTGAGCAGGCGGGCATCGAGCTGGAGGTCGAAACCGCGGTTGCGGATCTTCGCGGCGCTGAGGTTCGTCTTGGTGGAGGTGGCGCCGGAGATCGAGGAGATGGGATAGTCGTAGAGAATATCCGAAGAGATCGAGTTGTAGTAGTTTCCGATGATGTTCAACCGGCCGTTGAAGAATCCGAGGTCGATACCGAGGGGAAGTATCCCCAGCGGCTGTCGACGCCGAAGCGCGAGGAGCCATCGGCGCGGAACGATGCGGTGAACGTATACCGGTCGTCGAAGGAATAGTTCAGACGGGTGAGGAACGACATCATCGACCAGGCGGCCTTCCGCGTATCGTAGAGTTTGATATCCGTGGCCTCGGAGCCGTGAGCCGTGACCTCATGGATGCGGTCATCGGCAAAGCCCGTAGCCTCGACACCCAACCGGTCGTAGGTCTTCTTTTGGAGCGTATATCCGGCCAGGGCGTCGAAATGGTGGCGTCCGAAATCCTTCTTGTAGCTGAGCGTGAACTCACCCAGGCGGTCAACATCGTAGGTCGAGGTCGTGCGGGCGATGTTGTAGGGCTTCAGGGCGTCGCTGTACGCCACGGCGGAATCGCGTCCGAGGCTCATCGGACGGTAGTAGAAATAGCGATAGTTGTACCACTGCTGTCCGAGCCGTGCCGAAAGTTTCAGATCGGGAATGATCTCGTAAACCAGATTGGCATTGAGGTTGTGCCGCGACATTTTCTCCTGAATGTCGAGTTCATGGGCGATGGCCAGCGGGTTTTCAGGGAAGTTGATGCCCCAGTCATTCTTCATGGCGATCATGGCACTGCGGGCATAGTCACCGTTCTCATCATAGGCGGGGAAGTTCGGCAGATACATCAGGGCACTCTGGATCACGCCATCGTTGATCATGCGGCCTTCGGCCTGTACGACGCGGTTCTTGGCATCATACATCGAGTAGCTCAGGCTCACCGAGAAACGTTTCGTGATCTGGGCATCGAGGTTCAGCCGGGCATTGATCCGGTTGTGGTTCGACGGCGAGATGATACCGTCCTGATCCATGTAGCCGACGCTGGCCATGTAGCGGATGGCTTTCGTACCGCCCGTGACGGAGATGTTGTGGCGCATGATGCCGGCATTGGAGAAGAGTTCATCCTGCCAGTCGGTATCGTATTGCGGAGTGACGGGCGTCCGGGTCGTGAAGTCGTAGAACATCTCGGGGATTCCGACTTCAGCCAGGGAGAAACCTTTGGCGGCACGTACCGAATTGTCGTCATAAGGGCTCCACGACACGCCGGCAGCCGTGGCACGCAGCCGGTAGGAGTTGTTGCGGGCGTCGATTAACAGATCGCGAAACTGCGTGGCGTTCAACAGATCAACCTTGTGATCGAGCTGCTGGATACCATACGAGAAGTCATATTGGTGGTGATCAGCACGACACCCGAGACACCACGCGAGCCGTAGATTGCGGCCGAAGCGGCGTCTTTGAGGATGTCGATCGACTCAATGTCGTTCGGGTTGATGTAGACATCCTCCGAAGCGGGATAACCGTCGATCACATAGAGCGGGTCGCTGCTGGCCGAGAGGGAGTTGACACCGCGGACGCGGATCGTCACCCCATCACCGGGGGCACCGCTGGTCTGATGCACCTCGACACCGGCGACCTTTCCGACGAGCGACTGTCCGACGGTGGGCGCCGTCACGGAGAGTTCACTGGCCTTGACGCTGGCGATCGAGCCCGTAAAGTCGCTCTTACGCATGGGCGTGTAACCGACGACCACCACTTCGGAGATCTGCTTGTTGTCCTCTTCGAGGGTGATGTCGATGACCGCCCGGGTTCCGACCTTCACCTCGCGGGTATTGTAGCCGAGGAAGGCGAACGATAGGGTCTGCCCGGGCTCTGCAGCGATCGAATAGTCGCCGTCGAGACCGGTGACATTACCGCTGCCGGTCTCCTTGACGATCACGCTGGCTCCGACAACGGGGTCGCCGGCCGCAGTGGTCACCCGACCGGTGATCATGCCCTTCTGCGACTTTTCGGCACGGGCGGCTGCGGTCCCGTTGCTGACGGCGGGAGCAAGGATCACGCGGTTGCCCTCGATCCGGGCTTTGAGATGCTGGGGTCCGAGCACCCGGTCGACAATCGAGACGATATCCTCGGATTCGGCCTTGATGCTCACGATCGCCATAAGGTCGATCTCGGCATTGTTATAAGCAAAGGTGTAGTTGCTGCGGGACTCCACTTCGGCGAGGAAGGTCTTCACCGAAACATTCCGCAAATCAATTGAAATTGTCCGGGTCTGTGCGACGGCGATCACCACGCTCAACGACAAGACCAACGAGACAAGGATTTTCGGGACAAGGGACTTGCGCCCAAACTGATTGGGTCCTTCATGTTTCATAGGTAAATAAGGTTTAAATTCAGACAGTAGTTTTTTCGAAAATCGTTTTCCGGCGAGGCCGGAGATCAGGCGGATGATTCCATAGATTGGTTCATGTTTATTTGTGAATGATTATGTGATGTCGGTCGATTTGCCGGCAATGGTAACGGGTGAGGTTTTCGATGATGCGGAGTGTTTCATCGAGGGTTTCGGGGCGCAGGGTGAAGGAGAGGCGCACCGAGGCATCAACGTCGGGAGCAATCTGAATCCGGATATTGTACCAGTGCTCCAGATTAACGGCAATCTCTTCAAGGGTTTTGTTCTCGAAGACGATCGAATCGCCGGTCCAACTGCAATAGTTGTCGGCAGCGACATTGCGGACGGTCATGCGACCGGTCGCGGCATCGAACGAGCAGTTTTGATCGGGACGGAGTCTCACGCTTTTTTCCAGCCGGGTATGTTCGACCTCGACGGACCCTGACTGAAGAGTCACCTCTTCCACCCCGAGTTTGACGATATGGCTGGCATTGAAGCGGGTTCCGAGGACCCGGACGCGGAGATCGCCCATCTCGACTTCGAAGGGAGCCAGCGTGTCGCGCTTCACGTCGAAGAAGGCTTCGCCCTCGAGCCGGACGTGGCGGACGCCGCCGTCGGCGAAGGCGTCGGAATAGGCCAATCGGGAGTCGGCATTGAGCCACACGACCGAACCGTCGGGCAACAGGAAGCGGCCCTTGCTGTTTTCGGCCGTCACGAGCCAGGTGGTCGTATCGGCGGCAAAGCGGCTGACGACAAAATACTCGACCGTCATGACGAGGAGGATCACGGCGGCAGCCACGGCAGCGGCCTTCCGGGAAAGGGTCAACAGACGCCCCTTGGGCGCCACCTGCATCTCCCGATGCAGAAGGTTGAGTTTCCGGCGATACTCCTTTTCGTCAATCGGGAAGACGCCGGCGGGATCGAGCTGCTGCCACTCTTGCCAGAGGGCGTCGTTCTTCGCTTCGGCCTGTTCCTTCTCCAGGATCCAGGAACGGAAATGCTGCTGCACCCGTTCGGGCATGGGGTTGTTCAGGAACGTGTGGATGATTTTTCTTACGAGATTCATTTTCCGCGGTGTTTACATGAATAAGACGGGAAGAGGAAGCTCTTCCCCAGTCGGGAAATCATTTTTTCACAAATTTTTTTCGGGAAGACAGAAAAAGCCCCGGTATTCAGAGCAGAGCGGGGCAAAAGCAAGGGCTTTTCCGGGTATACAGCCCCGGTCCGGGAACTTTAACGGACTTGTAATACGTCGGCAGAGGATTCCGGACGCAGACTTAACAGAAGAAAGCGATGACGCCGATTATTTTCCGGGGTTCGGCGAGAGCCGTCCGGATGTGATACTCGACGGTTTTGGTCGAGATATTCAGTTCGGAAGCGATCTCCTGATAGGAGCGGTTTTCGCAACGACTCATGCGGAAGACCTTCCGGCGCTGTTCGGGCATCTGCTCCAAGGCCATTTCGATGATCATCATCAGCTCTTCGGAAGCGACCTTTGCGGCGACATCCTCCGACACGAAGTCTCCGACCCGGAGATATTGGCGTTCATAACGAATCCGGACATTCTTGTGCTCGAAGATGTCGAACACGGCATTGCGGGTCATCCGGAAAAGGTAGTTCCGGAACGACCGGACATGACCGATCGACTCTCTGTTTTCCCAGATTTTGAGGAAGATGTCGTGAGCGAGGTCTTCGGCTTCGGAGCGGTTTTTCAGCAGGCAGAACGCAAAGGCCTCCACATGCGGAGCGTAACGCATGTACAGTTCGTCAAAAGCCCTGCAATCTCTGCAAGAGACCTTGCAGGATTTGTTCATCCGCCTGCCTGTCCATTGAATATGAATACAAATCAGCGTTGATTCCGCAAAAACAGGAACCAACTTACACAATTTTTCGCAACCCACGAAACCGTCACAGGTGAAAATCCTATGACAAATCGAACGTCACGATCGTGATACCGGCACCGCCGCGGTCGGCATGCTCATCGACCGCCGAGACCACCTCGGGCACCGTTCTGAGATAGCGGCGAATCTCCTCCTTCAACGCCCCGGTCCCCTTGCCGTGGAGGATCGTCACCGACCCTACGCCCACCATCAGCGCATCATCGACCAGATCCTGCACCGCCTCCAGCGCTTCGGCGGCCCGCATACCGCGCACGTCGATGTGATCCTTGAAATTGAGCTTGCGGGCCGAAATATCGACCGACACGACGGTCCGGGCCGTTGTCGGGCGCGTGGCTTCGCGGTATTCGTTGTTCGAGACCACGGTGAGCGAAGCCTTGTCGACCGTCGTAAGGATCTGCCCGAAGGCCACCTGCACCCGCTTGCCCTTCACCGACTGCACCACGCCGACCATCGACTGCCCCGCCATGCGGACCTTCGATCCGACCTCCACCTCCCGGGGTTTTGCCGGCTCCGGCGTCGGTTGCTCCGGGGATGCCTCTCCCTGACGGGCACGCCGCTCGGCACGCCGCTGGCGACGCCGTTCGATCCGCTCGATCTCCCGGGCCACCGAAGCATCCCGCTCGGCCGTATCCTCCTTCTCCACCGTATCCCGGAAGTCGTCCAGCTCCCGACGGGCCAGCCGCGTGAGCTCCTTCTCGGCCTGCGCCTCGCGGATCGTGCGGATCGTGTTCTCGATCTGCCGGTTGGCATCCGCAATGAGCTGCTGCGCCTCCTGCTTGGCCCGTTTGAGAATCTCCTGACGCTCGGCGCGGATCTTCGACAGCTGCTCCGTGTAGGTCTGCTCCAGCTCCTCGACCTTGCGGTCCGTCAAGCGGATGCGGTCGCGTTTCTGCTCCCAGTAGTGCTTGTCACGGGCGATCTCGCGCAACTGCTTCTCGATGTTGATATGGTCCGATCCGGCCTTCTCGCTCGCCGCACGGATAATCTCCTCCGGAAGCCCGATCTTGCGGGCAATCTCCACGGCAAACGAACTGCCCGGCTTGCCCATCTCCAGCCGGAAGAGCGGCCGGATCTGCTGCACGTCGAACATCATCGCGCCGTTGGCGATTCCTTCGGTGTTCGATGCATAGTATTTGATATTGGCATAGTGGGTCGTGATGACGCCGTAGCAGCCCCGGGCCAGCAGCCGCTCGAGAATCGCCTCGGCGATGGCGCCGCCGATGACCGGCTCGGTGCCCGATCCGAACTCGTCGATGAGCACCAGCGTCCGCTCCGACGCCCCGGCCAGCATGTGCTTCATGTTCAGCAGGTGGGACGAATAGGTCGACAGGTCGTCGTCGATCGACTGTTCGTCGCCGATGTCGATGTAGATGCTCTCGAAGACGGGCAGCTCGGAGATCTCCGACGCCGGAACCGGGAATCCGCACTGGAACATGTACTGCACGAGTCCCGTGGTCTTCAGACATACGGACTTGCCGCCGGCATTCGGCCCCGAAATGACGAGGATGTGCTTGCGGCGGTCGAGCTGCAGATCCAGCGGCACGATCTCGCGTCCGGCGGCGCGCAGCGTCTGCTGCAGCAACGGATGGCGGGCATTCTTCAGCACCAGCCGGTCGTCCGTCGAGACGATCGGCCGCACACAGCCGTTCTCCGAGGCCCAGCGCCCCTTGGCCCGCAACATGTCGATCTCGGCCAGGTAGTCGCCCGACGCGGCGATCAGCTCCGCATCGGGACGGATCCCCTCGGTGAACTCCGTAAGGATGCGCACGATTTCACGCCGTTCGGCATATTCGAGTTCGCGCAGTTCGTTATTGATCTCCACCACCTCGACCGGTTCGACGTAAAAGGTCTTTCCCGTAGCCGATTCATCGTGGATAAAGCCGTTGAGTTTGCGTTTGTTCGAGGCCGAGACGGGGATCACGGCCCGACCGTCGCGGATCGAGATCTGCGCATCGCTCTCGACGATTCCGGCCCCCTTTGCCGCAGCCAGCACGGCCTGCAGACGCTTGGCAGCCTGTCCCTCCCGTTCGCGGATCGCGCGGCGGATCTCCAGCAGCGCCGGCGAGGCGTTGTCGCGGACATTGCCGAAGCGGTCGATGATCGCCTCGATGCGCTGCACGATCTCGGGGAAGGCCTCCACACCCCGCGTATGGGCATGGAGCGTCGGATAGCGCTCGCCGCGCGGAAGGATGAACGAGACGATGCCGCCGAGGGTCCGCAGGGCATGTCCGAGAGTCACGACCTCCTCCACGTCGAGAAACGAACCCTCAACGCGCAGTTTGGCGACAATCTCCTCCACGTCGGGATACTCCCCGCCCGGGAAGTCATGCTCCATCTCGAGCAGCAGACGCATCTCGTCGGCCAAAGCCAGACGCCGTTCGATCTCGCGCCGCGAGGTCGAGAAGCCCTCCGCAGCGATGCGTTCCCGTGCGGCGTGCATCGTGCAACGGTCGGCGACCTGTTCCCGCAGGCGGTCGAATCCTATTTTTTGTTCGAAAGTGGCTGGATAGATCATGCGACAAACATATCGAATAAAAATCGGCCCCACGATTCGCCCGGGGCCGACAGAGGTTTCCTGCTTCGGATCGTCACGTTCAACGGAGTTTTTTCAACGAATCCTGTTCGGCACGGGCAGCCTCTTTGGCCGCCTGACGCTCGGCCTTGGCCTGCATCTTCTCGGGACTGCGGCCGAAGAGCGAGAAATGGACATAGCGTCCGGGATACTGTTCCAGATCGGCAAGCAGCGAAGCCAGGTTGTCGCTGGCCCGATTCAACGACTCGTAAAGGGACGGATCGCTCATCAACCGCCCGACGGTGCCTTCCCCCTCCCGGATCTGCTCCAGAAGTGCATTCACCTCGCCAACCGCCGTGGAGAGTTCCCCGGCGAAATCCGCATCGGCCAGTTCCGTGGTGATGCGGTTCAGATTGCCCATCATGCTGTCAACGCGCGGGGCATTCTCGCCCAGCGTCTGCGAAAAGGCCGAAAGGCTCTCCACGGCCTTTTCGAGATTCCGTTTCTGCGAATCGAGCACTTCGGCCAAATCCCCCGACATCTGATCAAGATGCTGCAGCGTACCGTTGACATGCTCGGCATTGGACTCCAGAAGCAGATTCACATTGTGGAGCGTACGCGAAAGATCCTCGGTCAGCACCGAGATCTTCTGTTTGAAGAACTCCAGCTCCGAACCGGCCATATCCATCAGATCGCGTCCGCGGACCGAACGCAGCGTATCCCCATTTTCGAGGTACTGCGTCGATTTTCCATAGAGGATCTCGATGGCCTTGCCGCCCATCAGACCGTCGCTGTAGATCTTGGCCTCGGAATCCACCGGAATGCGGTACTGCCGTCGGATGGTGAACTGCAGCACGACGTTTTCGCTGCGCTGCGGATCGAAGGAGATCTCCGTAACCGTACCGATCTTCACCCCTTTCATCGTGATGGGCGACGCAGCCTGGATCCCGCTGACCTGGTCATACGAGGCATAATAGACAGCATTGCGGCTGAAGATGTCCAGTCCCTGCAGGAAGCGGATTCCGGCCCAGGCGGCGACGATCATCGTCACGGCGAATATTCCGATTTTTACTTCTCTTTTCATCTCATTCTACCTGTTTACAATTTGCGTACCCCGGCAGCATACCACGAAGGCATCGGGGAAAGTTTTGCGCACTTCGGCGGCCTTGCGCTGGGCCTCGGCACGACTTTCGAACTCTCCCACACAATATTTGTAGGGGAAACGCCCCTGTGAAGCATACTGCTTGACCCGACCGCGGTAGGCGCGGAACTGCGTGGAGTTGACCGAAACGGCTTTTGCCGAGGCCATCACCTGTACCGTATAGCGCAACGGTTCCGAGCCGGCGGAATCCGCAGCGGATTTCGATCCGGACTTTTCCTCCTTTGCCGCCGTCGAACCTCCCTTCGAGGCCTCCTTCCCGGCAGATGCCGCTGCAGTGCCCGTTGCGGATGTCGGATTTTTCCCGGCGGAATCCGTCGTTTTGGTCTGCGCCCCGGACTTTGCGCCATCCGGAGTCCCGGCCGTCGTGGAGGCATCCTTGGTCGCCGTCTGTCCCGCCGGAGCGCTCCCCTCCTCGGCCCGCCGCGTTTCAAGCACGTAGGACGAATACTCCTTCACGCCCCGATAAATCGACGCGGCGATCTCGTTCTGCCCCTTCTCGGATTTCATGTAGGCCAACTCCTGGGAGTTGGTCATGAAGCCGATCTCGGTCAGCGCGCTGGGCATGTCCGTGGCATAGAGCACGCGCAGCAGTTGCCGCTTCACCCCGCGGGAGTTGCGTCCGGCCTTGGCATAGCTGGTCTGGATGCAGCGGGCAATGGCCATGCTGTACTCACCATAGGTGAACTGCAGATTCTGGATGTAGGCCCGCACGATCGCCGCGGTACGTTCGTCCGACATGTCGATCAGATCCTCGCGGTTGCTCTCGTAGAGGGCATTCTCATTGTAGCGCTGCTCCTTGGGCGTCTCACCCATGATGAACGTCTCGACACCCTTCACGGCCGTTGCCTGCGGAGCCGCATTGGCATGGATCGAAATAAAAAGGTCTCCGCCGGCCTTGTTGGCGATGTCGGCCCGGGCCTGGAGATCCGCGGCCAGATCGGCGCCCAGGGTCTTGTCCGTCGTACGCGTATAGACGACCTTCACGCCGGGCATTCCCTCTTCGATGAGTTTTCCGAGTTTCAGGGCCACCTTCAGCGTGAGATCCTTTTCGTAGACTCCGCCATAGTGGGCTCCGGGGAATTTTCCGCCATGCCCGGCATCGATCACCACGACGCTGACCCCGTGCGCAATATTCCCCGCGGAAACCGCGTTTACAAGGACGACGGCCACCGCAAGGGCGAGGAGCTGCAAAAGACGCGTGCGCATATTTAATGGTGCCAAGTGAGCGCTTTCTGTAATTTTTTACCTATCTTTGTCGGGCCGGAAACGCCTCCGGAGGGCTTTCGGAGGCCGATCCAGGCGTTTTTGCCGACTTGTCGGCAAAGATACGGAAAATTTTTGGAATTTTGGATAGATCGAGGGTAAAATATATCGTGTCGGCGGGCATGCTCATGCTGTTCGCCCAAGTCGTATTGGGCGGCATGCTGCCCCGGGCGACCCTCCATCCGCTCTGTGAAGAGACGCTTCGCAGCGCCGATTCCACCGTTTCGGCCCCCCTCGTCGCCCCCGCCGCCGATTCCACAGCCGAAGAGTCCCCGGCTACGCTCTCGCGCCGCGACATCCGCCGCGAAGCCCGTGCCGCCCGCGAGCGGGCCCGGCGCAACGCCGCATTCAATGCCCTGAGCCAGCAGGAGCGCGACTCGCTCTTCTCGGCACAGGTCGACTCGCTCATCGCCCAGAAGGCCGATTCGCTGCAGATGCGAGCCGATTCGCTCGCCGCGGACTCGCTCGCCGTCGACACGCTGCAGCGCGACACGACGAAGAAGCCCCGCCCTGCGGGCGCATTCCTCGACGACCCGATCTCGGGCAAAAACACCGACTCGCTGGTCTACGACGTGCGCAACAAGCTGGTCTACATCTACAACCAAGGCGACGTCACCTACCAGAACAGCAACCTCAAGGCGGACTACATGCGCATCGACATGAATTCGAAGCTGGTCCATGCCTACGGAAAGCCCGACTCGCTCGAGGGCAAACCGATCATCACCAAGCCGGAATTCTCGGACGGTTCGGCCTCCTATCAGATGGATACGATCACCTACAACCTCGACTCGAAGAAGGCCAAAATCAAGGGAGTGGCCACGCAGCAGGGCGACGGCTGGCTGGTGGGCGGCAGCGTGAAGAAGATGCCCGACAACACGATCAACATCGAGCACGGCAAATACACCACGTGCGAGGAGACCGACCACCCGCACTTCTACCTGGCGATGACCAAGGCCAAGGTGATCCCCGGCAAGAAGGTCATTACGGGACCGGCCTATCTGGTCATGGAGGATGTTCCGATCTACTTCCTGGGAATTCCCGAGGGATTTTTCCCGATCAGTTCGGGCCCCAAGTCGGGACTGTTGATGCCGACCTACGGCGAGGAGTACTCGAAGGGTTTCTTCCTGCGCGACCTGGGCTACTACTTCACGCTGGGCGAGTATGCCGATCTGGCCGTGCGCGGCGGTATCTACACCCTGGGATCGTGGGAGGCGTCGGCTGCCTCGCGCTACATCAAGCGCTACAAGTACAGCGGCAGCTTCAACATGGAGTTCTCGAACGTCAAGACCGGCGAAAAGGGCGAACCCGACTACATCAAGCAGAACAACTTCCGTATCCAGTGGACCCACTCGCAGGATGCCAAGGCCAATCCGGGTTCAACCTTCTCGGCCTCGGTGAACTTCGCCACGAGCGGTTACAGCAAGTATTCGGCCACGACGCTCAACGACATTCTGGCCACGCAGACCAACTCGTCGATCTCCTACTCGAAGAGCTGGACCGGAACGCCCTTCTCCCTGTCGGCCAACATGGCCATTTCGCAAAACTCCCAGAACCAGTCGCTCTCGGTAACACTCCCGACGGTGGTCTTCAACGTCTCACGCTTCTACCCCTTCAAACGCAAGGAGAAGGTCGGCAAGGACCGCTGGTATGAAAAGATCTCGATGCAATATACGGGCAAGATGACCAACTCGGTGACGACCACCGAATCGGAGATCTTCACGAAAAAGACGCTCGACAACATGAAAAACGGCATCGAACACTCGATTCCGGTCTCGGCGTCGTTCAACCTCTTCAACTACATCAACATCACGCCATCGGCCAACTACACCGAGAAGTGGTACTTCAAGAAGGTGGAGTACGAGTGGAATCCCGTGACGAACCAGACCGACACGCTGCCGACGAACTATGGCTTCTACCGCCTCTACAACTACAACTTCAGCGTCTCGTCGTCAACGACCATCTACGGTATGTTCGACTTCACGAAGAAGCGCCGCGACCGCAAGATCCAGGCCATCCGCCACACGCTGACGCCATCGATCGGCTTCTCCTATGCCCCGGACTTCAGCGATCCGAAATACGGCTACTACCTGACGCGCCAGACCGACTCCACGGGTCGTTTCACGACCTATTCACCCTATGCGGTGAATGCCTACGGCGTGCCGTCGTCGGGGCGTTCGATGTCGATGAACTTCTCGCTGTCGCAGAACCTCGAGATGAAGGTACTCTCGAAACGCGACACCTCGGGCGTGAAGAAGATCAAGCTCATCGACGAACTCCGGGCCAGCGGTTCATACAACTTCCTGGCCGATTCGATGCGTCTGTCGACCATTTCGGTATCGTTCCGCACGACCCTCTTCAAGAACTTCGGCATCAACCTCTCGGCGACACTCGACCCCTACCGCGTCACGCCACAGGGTGTCCGCTACGACAAGCTCTTCTTCCCGGGACGTATCACCTCGACGGGATGGTCGTTCGGTTACACATTCAAGTCGCGCGAAGACAAGAGCACACCGGCCGTCAACGACATCACGTCGATACCTCCGGAGTATCAGAATCCCTTCTACGACCCCTACGGACAGATGGATCCCGTGTTGCGAAGGCAATACATGGCCCAGAGTTACTATGACTTCTCGCTGCCGTGGAATTTCGGATTCAACTACGCGGTAAACTACTCGGTGTCGTACGTCAACAACGGCACGACGGGCTACCGCAAGAACGTCACCCAGACGCTCGGATTCAACGGTTCGGTGAACCTCACGCCCAAGACGGGTATCACGTTCCAGGGCGGCTACGACCTGAAAACCCGGAAGCTGACCACCTCATCGGTTTCGATCACCCGCGACCTGCACTGCTGGCAGATGTCCTTCTCGTGGATTCCCTTCGGCTACCACAAGAGCTGGAGTTTCAACATCGGCGTGAAGGCGGCATCGCTTTCGGATCTGAAGTACGACAAGTCGCAGTCGATGTACGACAACCTCTATTAAGAAAGGGGGAGGGGCCGGAAACAGCCGGACACACCGAAAAGTGAACGTTATAGAGAAAGGGGACGGTTTACAAACCGTCCCCTTTTTTCACCACTGCGGCGGCAATCCGTACTGCACCGCAACGCCCGTCCATACCGATACCCATGTCGTACCACACAACATCCATCCGCGCCGCCCGTCTGCACCGACGCCCATGCCGTACCGCACAACATCCACTCACGCCACCCGTCCGCACCGACGCCTATGCCGTACCGCATAACATCCACTCACGCCACTCGTCTGCACCGCCGCCCATGCCGTACCGCACAACGTCCATCCGCGCCGTCCGTCCATACTGCCGCCCATGCCGTATCGCACAACGTCCATCCGCACCGCCCCCTGCGGGCTGTCAGATCCGATGCACTTCGGCCGGTTCGCGGTCTATGCAGTTGGGATAGTGGAACTCGGGCATTCCGAGGGCCAGAATGGCCGCAATGCGACGCCCTTCGAGTCCCAACATCCGGTTCAGATGCTTGTGACGATCCTGCCGGATGGCCGTCAACACAAATCCCATGTAAATCTGACTCACCCCCAGCGCTTCGGCCATCAGCGAAGCGTTCTGACAGGCCAGATTGGCATCTTCTGCGGCGAAACGGTTCTTCTCAGGCGCATGGATGAAGAGCAGGGCCGTGGCGCCGCGCAGAATGCGGTCGCGCCCCTCGGCATAATCGCGCCGCAGACGGGCGAAGACCGGCACATAGCGATAAACGCCCGGCAAGAGCGGTTTCAGCCAAAGGCGGACAAGCGGATTCGAAAGGAATCGTTCCAACCTCCGGAAAACACCCAACGTATATTCGGCGATCTGCTTCAAACGTGCGGGCTCCGTCACCAGCGTATAACCCAACTCCCGGGCATTGCTGGCCGTCGGGGCCCGATCAGCCGCTGCCAGGATGCGGTCCAGCCACTCCTGCGGTACGGGACGCTGCGACAGGGCGCGATTCGAACGCCGCACGGCCAGCAGCAGCTCCACCGCCTCGGGCGAAGGCAGCGCCTTCCGGTCTACGGCATGCACCCGTTCCGCCGGAAAAGCCTCATGATCGACCGCCCCCACGGGACAGGCCGCCACACAATGACCGCAACAGATACACCCCTGCGGTTCGCGGAGTACGATCGTCCCTCCAGGTTCGCCCTGCGCGAAGATCTGCGAAGGACAAACCCTTACGCAGCGTCCGCAACGGATACAAATGTCGCGGAGCGTGATTTTCCATCCGTCAGTGGTTGACATCTTCGATCGCATTGGGGTCATGCCGATAGCGGAAGACCAGGGCGAAGACTATGGCCACAACAAGGGCATATCCGGCAAAGACGAGCCACGACTGCGACCATCCGGCCACCATCTCCGTCGGGGTCTGTTTCGAATAGACGAAATGGTTGACAACGGCCTGGGCGCCGAGCGTTCCGATCGTGGCACCGATGCCGTTGGTCATGATCATGAAGAGTCCCTGGGCGCTGGAGCGGATCGTAACGTCGGTCTCCTTGTTGACGAAGAGCGAGCCGGAGATATTGAAGAAGTCAAAGGCTACACCGTAGACAATCATCGAGAGGATGAACATCCAGACCCCACTGCCAGGGTTTCCGATTCCGAACAGGCCGAAGCGCAGCACCCACGCGAACATGGCCATCAGCATGACATTCTTGATACCGAAACGTTTCAGACAGAAGGGAATGAGCAGGATACAAAGCGTTTCGGAGACTTGCGAGAGGGAGATCAGCGCATTGGCATGGTTGGCTCCGAAGGTCGAGGCATACTCGGGAATGTCGCGGAACGAGGTGATGAAGGGATTGGCAAATCCGTTTGTAATCTGCAGCGAAACGCCCAACAGCATCGAGAAGATGAAGAACAGCGCCATTTTCTTCTGCTTGAAGAGCGTGAAGGCCCGCAGTCCGAGGGCTTCGACCAGGGATTTGCGCTCGGCAGAGCGGCTCACGGGACACGACGGGAGCGTCATGGCATAGAATCCGAGGATCAGACCCAGCACGGCGCACTGCATGAACTGCATGTAGGTGGTCTGAAATCCGGCGACGTCGCAGAGGAGCATCGAGCAGATAAAGCCCACGGTACCCCAGACACGGATCGGCGGGAAGGCCTTGACGGTATCGAAGCCGGCGCCTTCGAGCACGCAATAGGCCACGGAGTTCGAGAGTGCGATCGTCGGCATGTAGAAGGCCACGCTCAGGGCATAGAGCGTAAAGAGGATGCCGAACTGCACGCCCTCACCGGAGGTCATGGCATAGCCGCCGGCCGCGGCCATGAAGAGCGCGGCGAGCAGATGACACACGCCCAGAAGACGTTGGGCGGGAACCCAACGGTCGGCAATGATTCCCACGATGGCAGGCATGAAGAGTGAAACGATTCCCTGCATGGCATAGAAAATGCCGATATGCGACGCCAGGCCGACCCCGACCAGATAGGATCCCATAGAGGTAAGATAGGCTCCCCAGATTGCATACTGGAGAAAATTCATGACGACAAGTCGCAGCTTAATTCCCATAATTAAGTGATTTACAGAATATTTCAAGTTTCATTCGGTTTGTCTCCGAAGAGATTAAAACAAATATATAAAATTTTTTTCTGATTTTTCTTTGCAATTGAAAAATAAAGTTCTACTTTTGCATCACCAAAACGTCATTGAGCTATGGTGTAATGGTAACACAACAGATTCTGGTCCTGTTATTCTTGGTTCGAATCCAGGTAGCTCAACGAGGCCGCTCCGAATTTCGGGGCGGTTTTTTTGTTGGCGGGGTTTCTGAAAGGTTTCCACAGAGACACTACTCCCGCGCACACAACCATTCCGGATTCCGGGGCGGTTTTTTTGTTGGTTTTTGAGAGGAGATCGACAAAACCGAAAGGTTCGATGCCCCCTCCGGGCCAAATCTCCGGACAACCCTCTCCCCTACATTCCAGCCCCCGCCGTTTCCGCCCCCCCTAACAACCACGCCGCACCCGCACCTTCCCTCCAAAAAACGCCCGCCTCTTCCAAGAACACCCGCCCCCAAAAAGCGACAAAAAACGGCTCCGCCCGAAGGCAGGAGCCGTTTTCACGTTATGGAAGCCCGATTCTGTTGCGGGATAGGGCTGTCTGAGATTCGGGAGCTATTTTCCGAGCCCCATGCGCTCGATCAGTGCCCGGGTTTCGGGCTTGTGCCCGCGGAAACGCACGTAGAGCTCCATGGGATGCTCCGAACCGCCCTTCTCGAGAATGTTCTCCCGGAACGACCGGGCCACCTCCTCGTTGAAGATTCCCTTCTCCTTGAAGAGCGAGAAGGCGTCGGCATCCAGTACCTCGGCCCACTTGTAGCCGTAGTATCCGGCTGCATAGCCTCCCGAGAAGATGTGTCCGAAGGCGGGCGACATTGCCGTACCGGCCACCACGGGCAGCACCTGCGTGGGAGCCATCGCCTCAACCTCGAACTGCTCGACATTCCCCTCGAACGGTTTGGTCAGCGTATGCCAGGCCATGTCGGTCATGCCGAACGACAGCTGCCGCACGTTGGCATAGGCCGCCAGATAGTTCTGCGCCGCCACGATGCGGTCGACGATCTCGGCGGGAATCTTCTCCCCGGTCTGGTAGTGCACGGCCCACAGGTCAAGATACTCCTTGCGGGAGGCCCAGTTCTCCATGATCTGCGAAGGAAGCTCCACGAAGTCGCGGTAGACGTTCGTGCCGGTCATCGACTCATACTTTCCCCGTCCGAGCATGCCGTGCAGCGCGTGTCCGAACTCGTGGAGGAAGGTCTCCACCTCGCGGAAGGTCAGCAGCGAGGGGGTCGAGGCCGTCGGCTTGGTGAAATTCATCACCAGGGACACCAGCGGGCGGGTCTCCTCACCGTCAACGCACTTTGCACCGCGGAATTCGGTCATCCAGGCTCCCGACTGCTTCGAGGCCCGAGGGAAGAAATCGAGGTAGAGCACGGCCAGGAAACTCCCGTCACGGTCCGTGACGTCATAGGCCGTCACGTCGGGATGGTAGACATCAATCTCCTTGTTGGGGGTGAAGTTCAGCCCGTAGAGCTTGTTGGCCAGCAGGAAGACCCCCTTCTTGACATGCTCGAGTTCGAAATAGGGCTTCACCAACTCGTCGTTCAGCGCATATTTCTCGTTCTTGTACTTGTCGCTGTAATAGGACCAGTCCCAGGGCATCAACTCGCCCTGAAAGCCCTGTGAAGCGGCATATTCACCGACCGTGCGATAGTCGGCATCGGCCCACGATTTGGTGGCCTCGAGCAACTCGTCGAGGAAGGCCATCACCGTCGGGGTGTCCCCGGCCATGCGATCTTCCAGCACATAGTCGGCATAGCACTTGTATCCCAGCAGGTTGGCGATCTTCAGACGCGTGTTTACAATCTTCTTCACGATCTCCGTATTGTCGAACTTGCCGCCCATCGCACACGAAGCGTTGGCACGCCAGAGCTGCTCCTTGAGATCGCGGTTCGTCGAATAGGTCATAAAGGGAAGGTAGCTCGGATACTGCAGCGTCACCGTCCACCCCTTCTCGCCGCGTGCGGCGGCTTCGGAGGCCATTCCCTCACGCACGAAGGCAGGCAGTTCGGCCACCACCTTCGGATCCGTGATACGGAGCGTGAAGGCGTTGGTAGCCGCCAGGGCGTTCTGTCCGAACTGCAGCGTCAGGGCCGAGAGTTCGGTCGTATACTTCCGGTAGAGCTCCTTGTCGGCATCGGAGAGTGCGGCACCGTTGCGGGCAAAGCGCCTGTAGGTCTTCTCGAGCAGCATGCGGTCTTCCTGCGAGAGGCGTCCAGGATGCTCGTAGACGGCCTTCACCCGGGCGAAGAGCTCCTCGTTGAGCGAGATATCGTTCTCCAGCTCGGTCAGTTTGGGCTGTACGCGCTGGGCGATCTCCTGCATCTCGTCCGACGAGTCGGCCTCGAGCAGGTTGAAGAAGAGCCCCTCGATGCGTCCGAGCAGCGAACCGCTGCGCTCGAGGGCGACGACCGTATTGACGAAGGTCGGTTTCCGGGGATTCTCGACGATGGCCGCCACTTCGGCCCGCGTACAGGCGATGGCGGCATCGAAGGCCGGTTCATAATGCTTGAGTTCGATCTTCGAGAAGGGCGGCGTAGCGTACGGGGTCTCCCAGGCAGCCAGCAGCGGATTCGTAAGATCCAGTTCGGGCAGCTGCGCCCGGGGGATTGAATTGTCGGCACAACCTGCCGCCAGAGCGGAAATTGCCATGATGAGAATTGCTTTTTTCATAAACAATGTCGAGGTTTTCGGTTTCTTCCTGTCGAATGGGCCTGTCAACGCTCCGGAGCGCTCTTCGCACGCACGCCTTCGGCAGCGCCGGGCTTCCCGGCCAGCGAATCGGCCGGCGCGGGATCGGTCCACAGGCCGCGGCTGCGCAGCATGGGAATCTTGTCGGGATCCTTGCCGCGGAAATCACGGTAGAGGGTCATGCCGTCGGCCGAGCCGCCCCGTTCGAGAATCTTGCGGCGGAAATCGTCGGCGATCCGTTTGTTGTAGAGGTCGCCGCTCTCGCGGAAGGCCTCAAAGACATCCTTGTCCAACACCGCGGCCCACGTATAGAAATAGTATCCGGCCGAGTAGCCGCCGTCGAAGATATGCGAGAAGTAGGGATAGTGGTAACGGGGTTCAATCTGCGGGATCAGGCCGCGCTTTTCGGTCAGCGCCTCCCGTTCGAAGGCCATCGGATCGAAGGGTGCGTACTCGCTCATCGAGTGGATGTCCATATCGGAGAGAGAGGCGGCGATGAGCTCCGTAGTCAGGAAGCCCTGGTTGAAGAGGCGGCTGTTACGGAGTTTGTCAACCAGGTATTTGGGGATCACCTCGTTCGAACGGTAGTGCACGGCGTACTGCTTGAGCACTTCGGGTTCGAAGGCCCAGTTCTCCATGAGCTGCGAGGGAAGTTCGACGAAATCGCCCTCGACCTCCGAGAGGCCGCGATAGCGGACGTCATGGAAGAGGAAGTGCAGGGCATGCCCGAACTCATGGAAGAGCGTCTCGGTCTCGTCGAGGGTCAGCAGCGCCGGGGTGTTGGCCGTCGGGCGGGTGAAGTTGCAGACGATCGAGACCACGGGAGCCACCCGTTCTCCGTTCTCGTCGTAGGTCTGTTCGACATAATTGCCGCACCAGGCACCCTGGCTCTTTCCCTCACGCGGGAAAAAGTCGAAATAGAGAATGCCGAGATGCGACTCGTCGGCATCGAGCACCTCGTAGGCCATGGCCTCGGAGTGATACAACGGCACGGCTACGGGACGGAACGTAATGCCGTAGAGGCGGTTTGCGAGGAAGAAGATGCCCGTCTGCACGTTCTCCAGCGAGAAATAGGGGCGCAGCATCTCCTCGTCGAATGCATACTTCTGCTTGCGCAGCTTCTCGGCGTAGTACCACCAGTCCCACGAGGCGAACTCGCCCTCGGGCACATCCTTGCGGAAGAGCTCCTCCATCTCGGACAGCTCGCCCTTGGCGCGTTCGAGCGCCGGCGTCCAGATCTCCTCGAGCAGACCGTAGACGGCATCGGTCGTACGGGCCATCTCGTCATCGACGACATAGGCGGCATAGGAGGGATACCCGAGCAGATGGGCCTTCTCCGTCCGCAGGCGGATGAAATCGTTGATCAACTGTTTGTTGTCGTATGCGTCGTCATTGTTGCAGCGGTTCAGATAGGCCTTGTAGATCTCTTCGCGCCGTTCGCGTTTGGCGGAGTAGGTCAGGAAGGGAATCAGGCTCGATTTCTGGAGCGTGAAGGCATATTTGTCCTTTTTGCCCAGCTGTGCGGCTTTTTCACGGGCCATATCGCGGACATTGGACGGGAGGCCCTCCAGTTCGTCCGAGGCGAGCAGCATCACGTAGTTGTTGTTTTCGGCGCGGATGTTGTTTGCGAACTTCACGGCAGCGAGCGACAGCTCCTCGTTGATCTCCTTCAGACGGGCCTTCTGTTCGTCGTCGAGCAGCGCCCCGGCCCGCACGAAACTGCGGTAGGTCTTCTCCAGCAGACGCGCCTGTTCGGAATCGAGTTCCAGCGTCGCGCGACGGTCGTAAAGCTGTTTCACGCGCTCGAAGAGTTTCTCGTTGAGCCGTATCTTGTCGGCATGGGCCGCCAGCAGCGGGGCGACTTCGACCTGGAGTTTCTCCAGTTCGGGGGTGTTCTCCGCGGCACAGAGCATCTCGAAGATCAGACCCACCTGGGCGAGCATCTGTCCGGAGTTGTCGTAGGCGAGGATGACGTTTTCGAACGTCGCCTCGTCGTTGTTCGAGGTGATGGCGTCGATTTCGGCATCGTGGAGCGACATGCCGCGCTCCAGCGCCGGAAGGAAGTGTTCGGGAGCGATCCGGTCAAAAGGCGGCACACCGTAGGGGGTGTTCCACTCCGTGAAGAAGGGATTTTCGCTCACGCGCTTCTCGGATTTGCAGCAAACGAGTGTCATGGCCAGAAAAAGCGTCGATAAACCGATGATACGTTTCATGAATCGTGTTATTTTGTGTACATTTGCGGGCCGAAGTCCGACTCCGGAGCGTCGTGATCGGGAAAGGGCAATCCAGAAAACGCCCTGCACCGTTCCGAAAGCCGGTTCAGGCCAGACAAAGATACAATAAAAATCCGTAAATCAAACACGAGCGTCTCCATGCAACTCTTCTATGCTCCGGATCTCGAACCGCCCCTCCACACGCTCGGCGAGGAGGAGTCCAGGCACTGCATCCGCGTGTTGCGGCTGGGCCGCGGCGCGGCGCTGCACCTGACCGACGGCCGGGGGAATCTCTACCGTGCGGAGATCACCGATGCCGACCCGCGGCATTGTACGGTGCGGATCGTCGAGACATACCCCGAATTCGAGAAGATGCCCTATGAACTGACCATGGCCGTGGCCCCGACCAAAAATCCCGACCGCTACGAATGGTTCCTGGAGAAGGCCACCGAGGTGGGTGTCACACGGATCATCCCCCTCGAAACGGCCCACAGCGAACGCCGGAGCTTCAAACCCCAGCGGGGCGAAAAGGTGATCACGGCGGCAATGAAACAGTCGCTGAAGGCCTACCGCCCGGAGCTGGCCGAACTGACGCCGTTCCGCGAGGCCGTATCGGCTCCCTTTGCGGGGCGCAGCCTGATCGCCCATTGCGAGGCGCCGCACACGGAAAACGGAAAGGCGCTCCTGGCCGCGACCCTGCGCCCGGGCGAGGCGGCGAGGATCTTCATCGGGCCCGAAGGGGACTTCTCACCCGAGGAGATCGACTTCGCGCTGTCGCACGGTTTCGAGGAGATCACGCTCGGCCCCCAGCGTCTGCGCACGGAGACGGCCGCCGTAGTGGCCACGGTCATGACCGCCACAACGAACCTGCTGTCCCGCAACGATTGATAACCGCATAACAACTCCCCTATCGAAACAACATTTACTCCCGGAAAAATATGCTTTTTCTCTACACGCTACTGTTCCTCGTGCTCGTCGTCGCGGCGGTCTTCGCGACACCGCTGCGGAGCAAGATCTGGACGGCCCTCGCCCTGACGGGAGCCGGAGCGCTGTGGGCCTCGATCCACGCCGTGAGGGTGCTGGCCGGCGGCACCGTCGAGGCATTGTGGACGATTCCCGACACCCTCTTCGGAGGGGATTCGGGGTCGCTGGACCCGCTCTCGGCGCTCTTCGTCCTTCTGATCTCGATCGGAGGCGTCGCCTCGGTACTCTATTCGCGGGGCTACCTGGCCCACACGCTGGCGGAAAAATCCCCGGCCCACGTCTCGCTCCACTACACCTCCCTCACGGTGATGTTCTACGCCATGCTGGGCGTCGTCTGCTCCGACGGAGGCCTTTCGTTCCTCTTCTTCTGGGAGTTGATGACCGTGGCGTCGTTCCTGCTGATCCTCTACGACGCCCAGCGCCGTGAGGTAAGCCGCGCGGCACTGGCCTATCTGATCATGATGCATATCGGCTTCGTGCTGCTGGTCGTGGGCTTCGTACGGCTCGACGCCGTCTGCGGTACGGCCACGTTCGAGGCCTTGGGGCAATACTTCCGCACGCAATCCCCCCTGCCGCTCTTTCTGGTCTTCCTGGCAGGCTTCGGCATGAAGGCCGGAGTGTTTCCGATGCATGTCTGGCTTCCGGAGGCCCATCCGGCCGCTCCGTCGCACGTCTCGGCGCTGATGTCGGGCGTAATGATCAAAACGGGCGTCTACGGCATCCTGCGCACGGTGGCGGCCCTCGGAGAGCTTCCCGTGCTGCATACCGCCGGCGTAATTCTTCTCGTGCTGGGGATCGTCACCGGACTCTGGGGCGTGATGCTGGCCGCCACGCAAAACGACGTAAAACGCCTGCTGGCCTACTCCTCGATCGAAAATATCGGCATCATCCTCCTCGCGCTGGGCATCGCGGCCCTGGGCAAGGCCTCGGGGAATCACTTCGTGGCGCTGTGCGGCATCGCCGGAGCCCTGCTCCACACGCTCAACCACTCGTTCTTCAAGTCGCTGCTCTTCTTCGGCGCCGGAAACCTCCTCTCACAGACGCACACCACGTCGCTCGATGCGCTGGGAGGCGTCTCGAAACACATGCCCCTGACGTCGCTGCTCTTTCTCGTCGGAACGGCCGCCATCTGCGCCCTGCCGCCGCTCAACGGCTTCATCTCGGAGCTCATGATCTACCTCGGGCTGCTGGACGGCATCGCCTCGGGGAGCGACATCCTCGCCTCGGCGGCAGGTCTGGCCTCGCTGGCGCTGATCGGAGGGGTCGTGGTGCTGGCCTTCACCAAACTCTACGGTACGGTCTTCCTCGGTTCGCCGCGCTCGCATGAGGTGGCCGAAGCAACCGAAGTCGACAACCTGCGCATCGCCGCCATGGCCCTGCCGCTGGCCGGAATCCTCTTCGTGGGTCTCTTTCCGCAGGCGGCCGTGGCCTGCGTGACGCGCGCCGCAGGCTTCTTCCTGCGCACTCCGGCCGATGCCGCCGACTGGCTGCTCTCGCCGACGCTCGTAGCGGCCGGACGCATCGCCTGGCTGCTGATCGCCGTCACGGGCGTGCTGCTCTGGCTCCGCCGCCGCACGCTGCGCGGCCGCCGCATCGCCGAAGGCCCCACCTGGGGTTGCGGCTTCACGTCCCCGAACACCCGGATGCAATACACCGGTGAATCCTTCTCCGAGGGGCTGCAGGCCATCGCCACCTCGCTCACACAGAACAGCGGCGAGGGATCTCCCGTGGGCAAGGGCGAAATCTTCCCCGACGCCCACCGCTTCGACATCGGCCACCGCGACCGTATCGGACGCCTCTTCTCGGCCTGGTGGGTCGAACTGCTGCGCGTGATCAACCAGCGCGTCATGCGGCTGCGCACGGGAAAGATCAACCACTACGTGCTGTTCGCCCTGGCCTTCCTCGTGCTGGTCTTCCTGTTGTCCATTCTCAACGTAATCTGACGCCATGGCACTGCTCAATACCCTTCTGATCCTGTTGGCGGCCCTCTGCATCCCGGGGCTGATCAACCGCACGCGGGCCCGGCTGGCGGGCCGCAAGGGCATCCGTTTCGCACAACACCTCTATGACGTACATCTGTTGCTGCGCAAGGGGGCCGTCTATTCGACCACAACCACCGCGCTCTTCCGCACGGCACCGTCGGTCATGCTGGCCACCTCGCTGCTGGCCATCCTCTTCATTCCGGTGGGCGACCTGCGGCCGCTCGTCTCGTTCGACGGCGACGTGGTGGCCTTCGCCTACCTGCTGGCGCTGGGACGCGGGGCGCTGATCCTGGCGGCCATGGACACCGGAAGCTCCTTCGAGGGGATGGGCGCCAGCCGCGAGGCGCTCTACGGCGCACTGGTCGAACCGGCGCTGATGCTTACCTTCGGAACACTGGCCCTGCTCTCGGGCCACACCTCCTTTGCCATGCTCTTCGAGGCCGGGGCCGCCGACGATACGAAACTCATCATCGTCCTGCTGCTGGCAGCCTACGTGCTGACGAAAATCGTCTTCACCGAGAGCGGCCGCGTGCCGGTCGACGATCCCCGCACGCACCTTGAACTGACGATGATCCACGAGGTGATGTGCCTGGACTACTGCGGCGTCGATCTGGCCTACATCAAGATGTCGACCTGGCTCAAGAGCGCCGCGCTGTCGATGCTCGCGGCCGATGCCGTGGCTGCGGCCGTCTGTCCGCGCTGGTGGTTCGCGGCGCCGCTGGCCGTCGTGCTGACGGGGCTCTCGGTGGGCATCGTCGAGTCGACCCAGGCCCGCAACAAACTCGTCCGCAACACCACCTTCATCCTTACCATCACGGCACTGGCCGCCCTGGTCTTCTTCACGGGCTACCTGCTGCAACTTAACATCGCGATCCAATGATTCTGCCGCTGATTCTCCTCTATGTCGTGACGCTCGTCTACCTCTCGATCACGGAGCGTTTCCGCAACTTCGCCTCGCTGATCGGCCTGCAGGGATGGCTGCTCTTCGGCATCGCCCTCGTGCGGCTGCATGCCGCCAACCCCGCCGAGCTGGCCTTCGTGGCTCTCGAAACGCTGTTGTTCAAGGGAATTCTGGTTCCGTGGCTGCTCTTCGCCGTGATCCGCCGCACGCGCATCAACCGCGTGAAGCGCTCGGGATCCTCGCAGGCGGGATCGCTGCTGCTCTCGCTCGTGGCGCTGGCCGTAAGCGCTTCGCTCACCTACTACATCGCCGATTCGACGGTCGACCTGGTCTTCTTCGGCGTGGCGCTCTACTCGCTGCTGAGCGGACTAATCCTCATCGTCCTGCGCCGTCGGATCTTCTCGCACATGGTCGGCTTTCTGGTCATCGAGAACGGTGTTTTCCTCTTCTCGACAGCCATCGGCGTGGAGATGCCCCTGCTGATCAACTTCACCATTCTGCTCGACATCCTCATCTCAGTGCTGATGCTGGGCATCTTCTTCACCAAGATCGACGACAAGCTCCACGCCGACGACGCCGATTCACTGACCAACGTAAAGGACTGACGCCATGATCGCCTACCTCATTGCAAGCATCCTGATCGCCTCGGCGGCCTTTCTGACCCGCCGCGAACGGCAACTCTTCCTTACGGGCGTGCTCTTCTACGCCGTACAGGCAGCCTTCGCCTGCGCGATTCTCTTCGGCAGCCTCTACGGCGAAGAGTCGGCCGCGTGGTTCCGCTTCGACGCCGCGGGGACCCTTTTCTATGTGCTGCTGTGCCTCGTCTCGGCCTTCGCCTACTTCCACTCCGAAGCCTACCTGCGCGACAACGACCCGGTGCAGACCCGCGCCTATTCGGCGCTGGTGATGCTCCTCACGACGGCCATCACCGGGGCCTACTTCGCCTCGAACCTGGCCGTGACGTGGATCTTCCTCGAAGCCACGACGCTCTGCTCGGCGGGAATCATCTACCACCGGCGGACGGCCCAGACGCTCGAGGCGGCGTGGAAGTATGTCTTCGTCTGCTCGACGGGCATCGCCATGGCCTACCTGGGCATCCTGCTGCTGGCCGCCGCCACCGACTGCGAATCGCTCGACTATGCCGCCCTCACGGCCTCGGCACCCCACGGCAACGCCCTCTATCTGAAGATCGCCTTCCTGCTGATCGTCTGCGGCTACAGTTGCAAGATGGAGCTCTTCCCGCTCTACACCGTGGGCATCGACGCCAACTTCGCGGCGCCGTCGCCGGCCTCGGCGCTGATCTCCACGGGACTGGTCAACGCCGGATTCCTGGCCATCTACCGCGTCTACCGGCTGCTCTCCGCGACGGAGGTCTTCCCGTGGGTACGCTCCGTGCTGCTGATCGTCGGCGTGCTGTCGCTCGTCATCGGGGCGCTGTTCCTGCGCCGCACGAACAACTACAAGCGCTTCCTCTCCTATTCGACCGTCGAGAACATGGGCATCGCCGCCATCGGCCTCGGAGTCGGCGGCATCGGCGTCTGGGCCGCGGTGTTCCACGTCGTCTGCCACACCTTCATCAAAAGCAGCCTCTTCCTGCAGATGGCCGTCGTCCGGCAGGTCTACAACGGCTACCGCATCAACCGCATCGGCGACTATATCCACATCAACCGCGTCGGCGCCGTGGGGCTTCTGACGGGTATGGTCGTACTGGTGGCCTTCCCGCCCTCGCCGCTCTTTCTCTCGGAGCTGATGATCCTGCGCGAAACGATTGCCGGGGGCCGCTGGTGGCTCGTGGCGGGGTTGCTGCTGCTGTTGTGCATCGTCATCTACTCGTTCTGTTCGCGCATGATCCGTCTCTGCTACCAGCCCAATCAGGATGAACTGCACCCCTCGAAGGTCGACCGGGCCCTCTCGTGGTCGGCCCTCTCGCTGCTGGTCGCAGCCATGGTGCTGGGGCTCTGGCAACCGGAAATCCTGCGTGAAGTGATCGATCAAATCGCCCTGTTATGAACTACCTTGTAACCGACAATACCTCGGGGGCCCTGCGTCTGGAGGAGATTCCCGAGATCCCGTACGCCACGTTCTACGAACTGATGCACACGTGGCTCGCCGATGAACGCCACCACGTGGCCCACTACTTCGCCCTGCCCTCCGACGACCGGATGCGCTTCTACTGCCTGGTGCTGGACGATGCGGAAGGAAAGATCCTCGTCACCTCCCATGCCATGGGCTACTACGACGAGACGCACCTGCCGTCGCTCACGGCCCTGCACCCGCAGATGCACCCCTTCGAGCGGGAGATCGCCGAGCGCTACGGCATCCGCTTCGACGGACAGCCGTGGCCCAAACCGCTGCGCTTCCCCTTCGACCGCTACGACCGCCAAAGTTCGATCGACAACTACCCCTTCTACACGATGGCCGGAAAGACGCTGCACGAGGTCAACGTGGGTCCGATCCATGCGGGGATCATCGAACCGGGCGCCTTCCGTTTCATCTGCAACGGCGAACAGGTTCTCCACCTCGAAATCGCACTGGGATACCAGCACCGGGGCGTGGAGGCGGCCTTCACCGCGACGGAGAACCGCCTGCGTCAGATGTGCCTGGCCGAGGCCATCGCCGGAGACAGCGCCGTGGCGCATGCTACGGCCTTTGCCGAGGCGATCGAGAAGCTCACCGGACGCGAACGCCCCGCACAGCTCGACCGGGAGCGGGCCGTGGCCCTCGAACTCGAGCGCATGGCCATGCAGATCGCCGACACGGGAGCCCTCTCGATGGATACGGGCTACCAGTTGGGACAGGTGGCCTGCGAGGCGCTGCGCACGATGACGATCAATACCACACAGGCGTGGTGCGGAAACCGCTTCGGCAAGGGGCTGATCCGTCCGCACGGCACGGACCACCCGCTCACACCGGCCAAATCGGCCATGATCCGGCAGAACGTGCGCGAAATCGCCCGCCGTTACGACGAGGTGCGCCGCGACATCGAATCGTCGCCCACGCTGCTGGCGCGTTTCGAACAGTGCGGCGTGGTGCCGCGCGAGGAGATGCGCCGCATCGGGGGCGTAGGCCAGGCGGCACGCGCCAGCGGGCTGGCCCGCGACATCCGTGCAACGCACCCCTGGGGCTCCTACGGCAAATGCCTCCATCACGAGAGCGTCGTCGAGACTTCGGGCGACGTAATGGCACGTCTCGAGGTGCGCAGCCGCGAGGTCGCACAGTCGGCCCGTTACATCGACCGTCTGCTGGAGATCTACGAACGGAAATACGGCAAGCTGGAAAATCCCTGCGGAACGCCCGACTACACCACCTCGCTGACCCCTTCATCGCTCGCGTTCGGCATGGTCGAGGGGTGGCGGGGCGAGACGTGCCACGTCGTCTTGACCGATGCCGAAGGGCGTCTTGCAGCCTGCCGCATCAAGGATCCGAGCCTGCACAACTGGATGGCTCTGGCCCTGGCCGTGCGCGGCGAGGGTATCTCGGACTTCCCGATCTGCAACAAGAGTTTCAACCTCTCCTACTGCGGCCACGATCTTTGATCCGGCCATCCGGCCGGCAACCGCCCCCCCCCGATCCGCATCCATGCGATTCGCGGAAAGGGGTTGTAGGTTCCACGGCTTTTCACTATTTTTACGGGCATAAAAATTGCAACGATGATTCTACCGAAAATACGGGTTTTGCGCAGCCACGGACGTCAGGCTATCGAGGATCTCGACGCCGTAACACTGACTGAAGAGTTCCGGGGGCGTCCCGAACTGACCTTCACCGAGGAGACCGACGACGCGGAACGCGCCGCGGCGATCTGCCCCACGGGAGCCTTCACGGCCGACCCGTTGACGCTCGATCTGGGCCGTTGTCTCTTCTGCGGGGAGTGCGCCCGGGTGGCGCCGCGCAACGTGCGCTTCACGAACGACTACCGCATCGGCTCCCCCACACGCGAAGGACTGGTGCTCCATGCCGGAGACACCTGCGTGGCATTCGATCCGCAGAGCGTCCGGCCCGAAATCCGCCGCTGCTTCCGTCAGGCCCTGCAGCTGCGTGAGGTCTCGGCCGGCGGCGATGCCTCGGTCGAGATGGAGCTCAACGCCACGGGAAATGGCAATTTCGACCTCGGGCGCTTCGGAATCGGCTTCACGGCCTCACCGCGCCATGCCGACGGCGTGGTGGTCTCGGGCCCGATCTCGGCCAACATGGCCGAGGCGCTGGAGATCTGCTACGACGCCGTTGCCGAGCCGAAGATCCTGGTGATGTGCGGTACCGAGGCCTGCTCCGGAGGGCTCTTCGCCGAGAGCCGGGCCGTCGACCGGCGCTTCCTCGAAACCCACACCCCGGACCTCTGGCTGCCCGGAGCTCCGACCCACCCGATGACCTACATCGACGGATTGCTGACGCTTCTGGGCCGCAAAAAACGCAACTGAAAAGAGAGAGATGGAACGTCTGTTCACGATATTCGGTTCGTTCTTCAAGATCGGGCTCTTCACCTTCGGCGGGGGCTACGCCATGATCCCCCTGATCGAACGCGAGGTGATCGACAACCGCAAATGGATCGAACGCCGGGAGTTTCTCGACCTGTTGACCCTGGCCCAGTCGGTTCCGGGCCCCATCTCGCTCAACACGTCAGTCTTCGTGGGGTACAAACTCCGGGGGTTGCGGGGTGCGGCCGCCGCGCTGCTGGGTGTCGTCGTGCCGTCGTTCGTCATCATCCTCTTCATCGCCCTCTTCTTCGCCGACATCCGCCACAATCCGGTTGTCGACGCCGCCTTCAAGGGAATGCGCCCGGCGGTCGTGGCCCTGATCATCGGCCCGGTAATCTCGCTGGCCCGCGGCATGCACGGGTCGATGTTCCTCGTCATCGCGGCCGCCGCGCTGGCCGTCTGGGGGTTGGGCTGGTCGCCGATCTGGGTGCTGGTGCTCGGCGCTGCCGGAGGCATCGCCTGGGAACTGGCCGTGGCCCCGAAGATCGCCCGACACAAAAACAAACCCGAAGCATGAATCCGATACAAGCCATGAAACACAGCCTGCCGCTGGTTCTGCTGCTCCTTGCAGCGACATCCGCCGGCACGTCCACGGCACATTGCGCCACCGTCGGCAATACGGAGGAATCCACCCTGTCCTCCACCCCCGCCACGGAAGAGGTTCGGAAGGCGCTGGAACAGTTTTACCGGGAATACGCCGGCTGGATCGCGGGCCGTTTCGACGAGCGGCCTGCGAAACCCGACTCGCCTCTGACCGATTCCGCCCGCCGGAAGGTGGAAAAAGCAGCGGTCGAAACGGGTGGGGATCCGCTCATCCGGGCCCAGGATTTCAACAAGGAGTCGCTGCCGACGATCACGGTCGAACATGTCGTGGGCCCGTGGTATGCCATCGCCTATCTGTCCACGTACGAAAACCGCTGCGTCGTCATTCCGGTCCGCGCCACCGTGCGCAAGGGAAGACTGGAGATTTCCGACATCACCCTACTCTGACACCCTCCACGACATGATCCTTCTCTGGCAACTCTTCGTATCGTATCTCAAGATCGGATTCTTCGGATTCGGCGGCGGCTACGCCATGCTGTCACTCATCCAGAACGAGGTGGTCGTACAACACCAATGGCTTACCAATGCGCAGTTCGCCGACATCGTGGCCATCTCGCAGATCACACCCGGACCCATCGCCATCAACTCGGCAACCTACGTAGGCTATACCGTGGGGCTGGAGACCGGCTATGCCTGGTGCGGCGTGCTGGGATCGGCCATCGCGACCTTCGCGGTCTGTCTGCCATCGCTCACACTCATGATTCTGGTGGCACGTTTCTTTCTCAAGCTGAAGGATAACCGACTGGTCGAAGGGGCCATGCGGGGAATGCGGCCCGTGGTGATCGGCATGATCGCCGCCGCGGCGCTACTGCTGATCTTTCCCCACAGCACGGAACCCGACGAGCAGAACTTCATCGATGCCTGGAGCTGGGTCCTTTTCGGCGGGGTCTTCCTCGGTTCGTGGCGCAAGGTGAACCCCATCCTGCTGATCATCCTCTCGGCCGTGGCCGGAATTCTGATCTATTACGTATTCGGACACTGACCCACGGGCGGCATAGCGGGCAGGCAGGGGGGGGTCAGAGAGCTACCAGAAAAGTGCCTCCGGTGACGAGCAACAGCAGAAAAACAACCAGACAGAAAATACCCAACAGCGCCACGCCGAATCCGATACAGCCCCAACGCTGTTCATACCCGGGGAGCGGATCGGTCAACAACGCGACAATCAACCCCACCAAAGGGGTGAAGAGCAGGCTCACAAGAAAAGCCCAACCAAAACCGATGCGTCGCCGGCTGCCGATAATGCCGACCAATACGGAGAGCAGCGAGCCGCTCAGAAGTCCGAAAATTACAGCAAGAAGAGTCATATCTGCGAATTTTTGAAGTCATTCGACCGGTTGGAGCTCGTCGGCCGCCACATCGAATACCCATACCAGCTTCCGAGATTTGCTTTTGCCGATCGGTTCCGAGCGAAAACACCAGTCAGCCTCGCGGAAGAACTGTTTGCCATCGGCCTCATGCTCGATAAACCGCCACTGCCGGATCCGGAGACTGTCCTCGGAAAGCAGTTCGATAGACCACTCGTCGCCGGGCGCGCCCGAACGATAGAGATAGAAGGCCTCGAATTCGACCGTCTCGGGACAAAAGTAAAACAGACAGACCGAATCCCCGGCTTCGATCCGCTCGCGGGACTCCAGAAACCCCACGGACTTGACGATCAGCGGTTCGTCGGAGCAGTTCCGCACATACCACGAGGCTTCGTGCGTCACCTCGCCCAATTCCCAGCCGAGAAGCCACTCGCACGAAGTTGCCGTCAGCGCAACGAGGCAGCCCAGAAGAAGACGTTTCATGGCCCGATCAGCGGACAAAGCGGTAATAGGTTCCCAAGGGCAGCTCCTTGCCGGCACGGTCCGTAAAACAGAGTTCGCCCCACTGCTCCTCGGCGGGGACGCCGAAGGCCTGCCGCACGGCCGTACGGGCCAATGTCGACGACAGCCCCATCGAGTAGAGATTCAGCACCAGAAACGCCCCTTTCGGTTCGAGCAGCTGCGCACAGCAGTCAAGCATTTCGCCGATATTCTCCTCAAGGACCCACTTTTCGCCGTTGGCTCCGCGTCCGTAGGCCGGGGGGTCGAGGATAATTCCGGCGTAACGATTCCCGCGGCGCACCTCGCGGCGCACGAACTTCAGGGCATCCTCGACGATCCAGCGTACCCCCTCCAACCCGCTCAGCTCCATGTTCTCCCGGGCCCACGTCACGACGGGCCGTACCGAATCGACGTGTGTCACCTCGGCGCCGGCGGCCCGTGCCGCAAGCGTCGCTCCGCCCGTATAGGCGAACAGATTCAGCACCCGGGGTGAGGCGAAGAGGCGACCGTCCGCTGCGGGAGATCCGTTCCCGACGGCCTCCGCCCCTTCTAACGCGGCACGGGAACGGCCGAGGCCCCTTTGCGACTCTCCGTCGGCCGCACCGCCGAGCCGCCGTACATTGTCATAGATGAAATTCCAGTTGGCGGCCTGTTCGGGGAAAATCCCGACGTGTTTGAACGACGTCAGGGCCAGCCGCATGCGCAGCTTCATTCCGCCGTAGGCATACGCGACGGTCCAGCGATCGGGCATCTTCGGAGCCAGCTGCCACACACCGCGCTCGTCGCTGCGGGTGTCGCGCAGAAACGACGCGTCGGCGAGCCGCTGCCACTCCGCCTCGGGAAGCGACCGCCGCCAGATGGCCTGCGGCTCGGGACGCCGCGTCACGAAGCGTCCGAAACGTTCGAGTTTCTCGAAATCGCCCGTGTCGATGAGTTCGTAATCCGGAAAATCGGGGGTCAGTTGCTGCTGCATATCGTTCATGGATTGTTTTTCTGTCGGTCGGTGCGACGACGCGGGCACTCCACAAGCGCCATTTCACACGCCGCACAGTCGAAATCGAGCCGGAAGCGCTCTGCTCCGTGTTCCAGATAGAGGTCGCCACGCAGCGTAGAGCCCTCGCGCAGGCACTCGCCTATTTCACGGCGGATGCAGTAGGCCGAGCGCATGACGGTGCACCCCTCCAGCGAGGCGGCACGTTCCAGCGGCGGTTCGATCTCCCGCACCCCGTGGTCGCGGTAAAAGGCCGCGGCCAGGCGGTTGGTGACATTCTCTTCACCCCCGAGCCGCTCCGACGGATAACGGGCCGCGGGATCTTCGGGCAGAATCCGGTGCGACAGCGGACGTTCCATCCGCCGCCGCAACAATTCGTCCAGCGCCTCGCGCCGCACCTCGGCGGCCAGCGACGCCGGCACAAACCACTCCGCACCCTGCACCTCAACCTCCCGCACGGCAAAAATCGTATCGCCCGACTTCATCGCCTGCATGCGCAGCGAGGCGGCATTGGCCACAGGGTTCTTCGCCCGGTCGAGCGGCAAGGCACGCGATGCCGAAGACTCCACCCCCTCACAATCGACACAGGTGATCGAAAGTCCCCCGGCCGAAGCCGTCACCACGGCCCGAGCAGGAATCACACGCCGCATGCGGCTGCGTTCGAGCGCCAGATTGAACCGTCGGTCGTAATTCCGATAAACCTCTGCCCCGGGTACGATGCCCTCCATGCGGTTCGGGGTGATGCGGCGCCCCTCAACGGCGTTGACGTTACTCCCCAACACGCCGCACGGGGAGATGAAACAAATGCCGTCACCCGGGGCAAGATCCGCCTCGGCGTCGAGCAGGAAACTCCCGCCTGAGACCTTCGCCACACGGCCGATCCGCTCACCGACCGCCTTCGGCGTATCGAAGGAGGCCACACCGGGTCGTTTTCCCGCGAAGAAATATTCGGAGTCCCCGCGTGTAAAACTCTTTGCGGGATCGGGTGTAAAGTCCGGAATGCTCTCACCCACCGACGCCCGGCACCATCCCGGACGTGCCGCCAACACCTCATCCAACGCCCGGCGGTAGTAAGCCACCACGTTGCGGATGTAACCTGCATCCTTCAAACGTCCCTCGATCTTGAACGACGTGACGCCGGCATCAACCAGTTCGCCGAGGCGGTGCGAGAGGTTCAGGTCGCGCACCGACAACAGGTGTTTTCCGGCGATGATCTTACGTCCGCGGCCATCCACCAGATCCCACGGCAGGCGACAGGGCTGGCTGCAGGCTCCGCGGTTGCCGCTGCGGCCCGACAGGGCGCGCGAAAGGAAACAGCGCCCGCTGTATCCCACGCAGATTGCCCCGTGTACGAAAACCTCGACCTCGGCCGGCGTGGCGGCACAGATGGCGCGGATCTCCTCCAACGAGAGCGCTCGTTCGAGAATCACGCGCGCAAACCCCGCCTCGGCAAGGAACCGCGCCCCCTGGGGCGTACGGTTCGAGACCTGCGTCGAGGCGTGCAGCTCCACGGGAAGGTTCATCCGCCGCAGGGCCATATCCTGCACGATGAGGGCATCGACCCCGGCATCGATCAGTTCACGGGCCTGCCGTTCGGCATCGGGGAGTTCGTCATCCCACAACAGCGTATTGAGCGTGGCGTGAACCCGCACACCGAAACGGTGGGCATACTCCACGACACGGACGATCTCCTGCGTGGCGTTTCCGGCAGCCTGTCGCGCCCCGAAACGGGCGCCGCCGATGTAGACGGCATCGGCGCCGGCATCTACGGCCACGACGGCCGAGGCATAATCTTTGGCCGGAGCCAGCAGTTCGACGGTTTTCACAGCAGTGGAATTTTGCACAAAAATACGAAACTATCCGCAATAAACGCCCTCAACCACAAAAAACCGTCGACAACATCCTCGGTAAAAGTCTACGATCGTCTTTTTGCCCTATATTGCAAAACCTTGTCTTCCAGATCCCGGAATTTCGCGGCCAATTCTTTAAGACTATCTTGAACTTCATAAGTTTTACCTATCTGTGCTGTTTTTTCCGGCGTCATCGGTTCACTGTAAACCATATTAATCAATTTCTGCATCGACCACACAAACTTGTCGTACGCATCCTGCATTTCATCCATTAAAGAACTTAATTTGCTATTATCCAGCGTATTTATACTAATTATCTCATGAATATTTCTTTCAATATTTTCTCTGCACTGATTGAATAGCTCATTCCAACTATAATCCTGTTTCGAATATGCAAACATCGCCGACGGAGGAACCAATAAATTCATTTTACTACAAACTTCATCGATTTCCTTATCGTCAGGAATTCCTTGTTTATCGGCAGAAATTTCCTTCATGGGAATCTCTGACACGAGGTGTGCTCTTTGAATATTTGTATAAAGATATTGCCAACATACTAACAACCTCTCCATCCGCTTCAATAAAAGTCTATTTATATATTCCATGTTACGATACCGCGGTAGAATCACCGTCGCAACATATACAATTGCGGCTGAAATAACGGACCAGCAAAGCGAAGGCAACCAATCCGGAATACACCAAAACGGCAATACAATGACTGTTATCACACATAATCCGAGCAAAAACAAACTATCCCACCCGAACAAAAATAAAAACTTCCTCATTGTTTATAAAGAATTGCTTTATCTGTTGATTTTCCTTGACTAGTAATTGCTCCATTTTCATCATAAGATACAGACGTTGTTGTTCCATACCGAATATTATCTGAATCTGCATAGGTATAATCAACTTTTTGTTCATGAAGCAAATATCTCTTTCCGGAGGCACTTGTTGTATAGTTCAAAGTCTTATAACCAATTAAACAGCCAAAATCATCGTACTCATAATCAACACGATAATATTCCTGTCCAGCCTCATCATAAGAGATATAACTGGCATATTTCGGATTGTCCCATACATTGTTACATGATGCACCCGAATCGTTTCCCGAAGAAGAGCGTCCGGTGTCAACCTTATCGTTTCCACAGGCCTGGATGGCAAGGCTGATAACGGCGCCCAAAACAAAGGCAGCAAACAACAAACTCAATTTTTTCAACATAACGCTACATTTATTTAAGTTAAACAATCTTTCCGTAAAATGGATCGTATGAATGCAAAAAGCGTGGGACAACGTCTGATTTGTTTCTGAGGTATCGCCAAACACCCTTACCCAAATAGACAAAGCCCACGCCGTCAGACGCGAGCATTAACCTATTCCCGGGTATTCTTCAATTTGGCGATTTTCAGAAACGAGAATAAAAGCCAACGCTTTTCATATGTCAATCAAACACCGATTCCTTATACCATAGGCATGAATACGTTTCCTTTTTACAAAGATAGCGAAATTCATCGGACCGACAACCGCCGGGGAGTTTTTCCCCGATGAAAAAGATACACTTTCACGCATTTTTTGTAATTTTGCCCTTCGTAACGCGAAAACACAAAAAACTTCCGATACCATGCTTACGATCAAGCAAATCCGCGACGACCGCGAGGCCGCCATCCGCAAACTCGCCAAGAAGGGCGTCGACGCCGCCCCGGCCATCGACCGAATTTTCGCGCTCGACGACCGCCGCAAGGCCCTGCAGGTCGAACTCGACAACACATTGGCCACCCAGAACAAGGCTGCCAAGGAGATCGGTGCCCTGATGGGTCAGGGACGCCGTGACGAAGCCGAGGAACGCAAACACTTCGTGGCGGACCTCAAGGAGAAGTCGGCCCGTCTGCAGGCCGAATCGAACGACGTGCAGCAGGAGCTGCAGGCCACGCTCGTCACGTTGCCGAACTTCCCGGCCGACATCGTTCCCGAGGGCAAGACCGCGGCCGACAACCTCGTCGTGAAACTCGTCGAAAGCTACACCTCGCTGCCCGAAAACCCGCTGCCGCACTGGGAGCTGGCCAAGAAGTACGACATCATCGACTTCGACCTGGGCGTGAAGCTCACCGGAGCCGGATTCCCCGTCTACAAGGGCAAGGGTGCCCGGCTGCAGCGGGCGCTGATCAACTACTTCCTCGACTGCAACACCCGCGCCGGATACCTTGAGGTCGAACCCCCGGTGATGGTCAACGAGGCTTCGGGATTCGGCACCGGACAGCTCCCCGACAAGGAGGGCCAGATGTACCACGCCACAGTCGACAACTTCTACCTCGTTCCGACGGCCGAGGTCCCCGTAACGAACATCTACCGCGACGTGATCCTCGACGAAAAGGATTTCCCCGTCAAGATGACCGCCTATACGCCCTGCTTCCGCCGCGAGGCCGGCTCCTACGGCAAGGATGTGCGCGGACTGAACCGTCTGCACCAGTTCGACAAGGTGGAGATCGTCCAGCTGTCCCTGCCCGAGGTATCGTACGAGGCGCTGGACGGCATGGTGGCCCATGTCGAGACGCTCGTCAAGTCGTTGGGTCTTCCGTACCGCATTCTGCGGCTCTGCGGCGGCGACATGTCCTTCACCTCGGCCCTCACGTACGATTTCGAGGTCTATTCCGAGGCGCAGAAGCGCTGGCTTGAGGTCTCGTCGGTCTCGAACTTCGAGTCGTTCCAGGCCAACCGGCTGAAACTCCGCTACCGCGATGCCGACAAGAAGATCCGGCTGGCTCATACACTCAACGGCTCGTCGCTTGCCCTGCCGCGCATCGTGGCCGCCCTGCTGGAGAATTTCCAGACCCCGGAAGGCATCCGCATTCCGGAGGTGCTGATTCCCTACACGGGTTTTGATATTATCAAATAAGTTTCTATATTTGCACTGCACACATTAACCATAAACACGCAAAAAAATGGCTTACAAAATCACTGATTCCTGCGTAGCATGCGGGACCTGCATCGGCGAATGCCCGGTAGAGGCCATCTCGGCCGGCGACATCTATGTCATCGATCCCGACAAGTGCATCGACTGCGGCACCTGCGCAGGCGTTTGCCCGAGCGAGGCTATCGTTTCGGAGTAACCCGCAGATACGAAAACCGCAAGATACGCCCCGGGATCCGCGATTCCGGGGCGTATTCTCTCTCTTTTTGCCCATGAAGCGACTGCTTTTCGGTGCGGGAATCCTGCTTCTGACCGCCTGCGGACCCCGGCACCAAACCCTCGAACAGCATCTGGAAGACCTTGCGGCGACACTTCCCGCAGCACGGATCGGCATCGCCGTCCGTACCCCCGACGGGGAGATCATCTCCCGACAGGACACATTGCTGCCGCTGCTGAGCGTCTTTAAATTTCCGTTGGCACTGGCCGTGCTGGAGAAGGCCGCAGCCGAGGATACCCCCCTTTCAACCCCCGTTACAGTGGGTCCCGAATGGCTCGACGCCGACACCTACAGCCCGTTGCGCGACTCGCTGCCGGCATCGGGCGGAAGTGTGACGCTCGATGATCTGCTCCGTTACAGCACGTCGCTGAGCGACAACATCGCCTGCGACCGTCTGCTGGCCTACGTCGGAGGCCCCGAAGCCGTGGAGCGTTACGTACGCGAGAAGGCGGGGATCGAAGGTTTCCGGATCGCCGCCTCGGAGCGCACGATGCACCTTACCCCCGACAACCAGCGGATCAATGTCGGCCGTCCCTCGGCCGTCTGTGCGCTTTTTGCCCGTTTCCTGCAGGGAGAGCTGCTGTCTCCCGAACATCAAAGGCGATTGCGGCAACTGCTGGAGCGTGCAACGACCGGAGCGAACAAACTCCGCGCGGGACTTCCCGAAGGAGTTGTCCTCGGACACAAGACCGGATCGTCGGACCGCACCCCCGCAGGGATCCGCATCGCGGACAACGACGCCGGATACGTCGTGCTGCCCGACGGCCGCAGCTACTGTGTGACGGTGCTGGTCATTGACTCCCCGGCCGACGACGCGGCGAATGCGGCCGCGATTGCCGCCATTCCAAAAACCATCTATGACTATTTCACCGAAAACCGATAAGATGAACGATCTCGAAAAGATGCGATCGGGGCGCTGGCTTCACGCCGTGACGCCCGAAATCGGCGCCGCGCTGCTCCGTGCCGAGGAGCTCTGCTTCCGCCTCAACCAGCTGCCGCCCTCCCATCGCGAGGAGCGCGAGGCGATCATCCGGCAGCTCTTCGGCCATGTCGGCGAGGCTCCCTGCCTCCACAGCCCGTTCCACTGCGACTTCGGGGAACAGATCTCCGTGGGCGACCACTTCGTCGGGAACTTCCACCTCACGATCCTCGACGAGGCACCCGTTCGCATCGGCAACCACGTCTACATCGGCCCCAACGTGGGAATCTATACCGTACACCACGCGCTGCTGCCCGACCAACGCAACGAGGGAATCATGCAGTCGCTGCCCGTCGAGATCCACGACAACGTCTGGATCGGCGGCAACTCCGTCATCCTGCGCGGGGTGACGATCGGCGAGGGTACCGTGATCGGCGCCGGAAGCGTCGTAACGCGCGATATTCCTCCGAGAGTGATCGCCGCAGGCAATCCCTGCCGTGTGCTGCGACCCCTGACCGAAGCCGATCGGATTCCGGAGCCGGAGATCGATTGATCCTCCGGGGAGGGGCTAAGGGGCTACTCGTAGAGCAGGTATTTTGCCCGAATCCGCCGGAAGGCCTCGGCTTCGGGTTCCCAACGGGCCCGGATCTCCTCGTCCGTGGCCCCATTGAGGATCATCTCCCGGATCCACCCCACACCGACCAGCTTTTCGAACATCGGCGTAAAGAAGGCCTCACCCAAACCGAGGTCGGCATAAGCGTCAATCACATATCGCAACGAAAAGCCCGTTGCACGGGCTTCGTCGAGCGGCAGGCGGCTCAGATCCTCGCCCCAGCACAGACGGCCTTCGAGCGGCGGGTGCTTGGCTCCGGGCGTGGGACGGGGCGTGAAGGTGAAGGCACGGCCCTCAAGATCGGGATGTCCGTAGATCTCGAACGGTTTGTCCGTACCGCGTCCGAGGCTCACGACCGTTCCCTCGAAGGGACACAACGCCGCATAAAGATAGATCGCACGCTGTGTCGGAAGGTTTGGCGACGGCGCCACAGGAAGCACATACTCCGTGGCATGGGTGTAGTTGCGGCACGGAACGGCAGTCAGGTCGCACCGTCGGGCCCACCCCTCGCCGATGGCCATGCGGGCAATCTCGCCCATCGTCAGGCCGTGCAGCACCGGGATCGGCAGCGCCCCGACCCCCGACTTGTACCGCATGTCGAGCAGCGGACCCTCAACCTTGTCGCCGTTGGGATTCGGGCGATCGAGAACGACGACCGGCCGGCCGAATTCGGCCGAGGCGTCCATCATCCGCAGCATCGAAATATAGTAGGTATAGAAACGCAATCCAACATCCTGCATATCCACGACCAGGATGTCGAACGAACGCATCACCTCGTCCGAAGGACGCAGCGTGCGGCCATCGTAGAGCGAGCGGATCGGAATGCCCGTGCGTGCATCGACCGACCCGGCGACCTTCTCTCCGGCATCGGCCGTGCCGCGGAATCCGTGTTCGGGCGAAAAGATCGCCACGACATCGAAGTCGCTTTCGTGCAGCAGGTCGACCAGATGGACCCTTCCGGCGGCATCGACCGTCACGGCCCGGCCCGAAACGCCTCTCGCCCCGGGCATCTCGGCCACCGAAGTTTGGTTGGCCAGCACGGCGACGCGACGTCCGCGCAACAGCGGAAAGTAGGCGGCCGTATCGGTCATACCGACCCGCACACCAACCTCCTCCGACGGCTCCCGAACCGCCCCGGCATTCACAACTTCGTCAACCGTCAGCGAACGGTCCGACATTCCGAATTTCTCCGACCCGTTCCCGGCCGCAGCGGGCATTGGAGCCACGGCCGCCCAACCGAAGACGACCGCCGCAAGGCCTGCTACCGTTGCGGATCCGATTGAAGAAAAGCGCTTTATCATTTGCATCACCGTTGATTTTTGACTATTTTTGAGAGGTACAATCGAAATCCTTCGTTATGAGAACGTTCTGGTTGCTACTTCTGCTGGGATCGCTCCTCCCGGTCCGGGCCACCGAACTCACCGATCCGGCCCGTTTCACCCAAGACACCCTTCCCGCCCCGGCCGCCCCGCAGGATTCGCTGCGCCAGTTGGAGGCTGAATACTTCGCTTTCGAAGAGCAGTTGGTCCGCGAAGGGAGGGAGCATACCAGCAACGTCCCCGCACAACCCGGTCCCGAACGATGCGTCTACGAGATCTACCGCTCGCTGACGACCCCGGAGGTGTGCGAGACCTACTTCCGCAACCGGATACTGCGCCGCCGATACGGAGACAGGATGTTCACGGAACCCTACGGCTTCTCGGCCGAACCCCGAGGTTGTTACTTCATTCCCCAGGACAGTATCGTCTATGCCCTGCTGCCGTCCGACCAGACACTGACGGAAGCGGTACGCCTGATACACCGCTACGAGGAACTCTATCTCGATCCGGACGATGCCCGCGACAGCGTAAAGCGTCAGGAATGTCGGGCTTTGCGCGACAGTCTGCCCCTCTATGTCCAGTATTGCGGCGACGAACAATATCTGCCGACCATGCAGTCCATCGCGCCGTTCCGCCCCGAAACAGGGCTCCCGGCCGAACGGATCCTCTACCTCCCGGACCATCGGAAACAAGGAATCCAAACATTCAGCGATGCGTTCTTCCGGAAATACGGCACGCTGACAGGTCAGAAAAACGAACCGCTCCCGGAATCCGCCACCGAACGCCGCAGCCGCGAACTGCTGAGCCGGCTCGGAGTCGAGTGCGAGCACACATACGAATCAGGTTGGGGAGAGCTCCTCGAAACCTTCTATAACCCCGGGGTGAGGATCGACTATGTTCTGCTCGAAAGCGGGATGAAACGGGCCTGCGTCCAACTCGACGACAAAAAAGGAGTCTGGGCGGTGATTCTGGTCCGCGAAACGGATACGTGGCGGATCGCTGCCGCCTACTGCGTCGCAGAATGGGTTTTGTTCCGCTGAAAACAACGCGGCTCAACACTTCCAAGCTCCCCGGTGCCCCGATTCTCCGGTCCACGGCACCCTCCGTCCCCGGCCAGCGATCTCCGGCGATACCTGCAGCAACCTTCCGCCCCACGCATCACACCCGGCACCCGTCCGGCTCCGGCGCCCCAGTTTCTTGTTACACGGCACCCATCCGCGACCCCCGGTTATGCCCATTCCCGGCCCCAACTCGCCGGCCGCCGGTTATGCCTGGCCGCCGAACTCCATCAGATAGCCCTTGATGAAGGCATCCAGATCGCCGTCCATCACCGCCTCGACGGCCGAGGTCTGAACCCCCGTGCGGTGGTCCTTCACGCGGCGGTCGTCGAAGACGTACGAGCGGATCTGCGAGCCCCACTCGATCTTCTTCTTCGAAGCCTCCAGCGCCTGCTGCGTAGCCATGCGCTTGTCCAGCTCGCGCTGGTAGAGTTTCGACCGCAGAATGCGCATCGCATTCTCGCGGTTCATCAGCTGCGAACGCGTCTCCATGTTCTCGATCAGATACTCGATCGGTTCGCCCGTATCGGGGTCCTTGCCGTGGTAACGCAACCGCACGGCCGTCTCCACCTTGTTGACGTTCTGACCGCCGGCTCCCGACGAACGGAACGTGTCCCACTCAATGTCCGCCGGGTTGATCGTGATCTCGATCGTGTCGTCGACGGCCGGCGAGACAAAAACCGATGCAAAGGTCGTCTGCCGCTTGTTGTTGGCATTGAACGGCGAAAGGCGCACCATGCGGTGCACGCCGTTCTCGCTCTTGAGGTAGCCATAGGCGTACTCGCCCTCGAATTCGATCGTACACGACTTGACGCCCACCTCGTCGCCGGCCTGGTAGTCCAGCACCTTGACCTTGTAGCCGTGGGCCTCTCCCCAGCGCGTGTACATGCGCAGCAGCATCGAGGCCCAGTCCAGCGCTTCGGTGCCGCCCGCTCCGGCATTGATGTCCATGATGGCGCCCAATTTGTCCTCGTCACGACGCAGCATGTTGCGCAGTTCGAGTTTCTCGACCTTTTCGAGCGTTGCAGCGTAGTGCGCATCCATCTCCTGTTCGCTCATAACCCCCTCCTTCACAAAGTCGGGCATCAGCGCCAGATCCTCGACATCCTTGCGGATCGCATCGTAATCCTCGACCCAGGCCTTGATCCCGGCCACCTTGCGCAGCTGTTCCCGGGCCTTTTCGGGGTCGTCCCAGAAGTTCGGCTCCTGGGTCTTCTCCTCCTCGTTGCGCAGGTCGATGCGTTTCTGCTCGATATCCAGGCAGCGTTCCAACGCCTCACGGCGCGTTTCGAGTTCCTTGATCTGTTCGGATAATACCATATCTCTTTACGTGTCTCTAAAATCTTTCGTGCAGTTTGCGCTCCGCAAAGTCGAGGATGAAATCCGCCGTACCCTCCTCTCCCAGCGTCGAGCTGTTCACACACAGATGGTACGTCGCAGCGACTCCCCAGGTCCGCAGACTGTAATAATTGTAGTAGGAGGCGCGCTGTTCGTCGATCCGTTCCATCATCGAACGGGCCTCGTCCTCGGTACACCCCAGACGTTCGCACAGGCGCGCGCGGCGATCGGCCTCGTCGGCCGTGATGAAGACATTCACACAGCGCGGATGGTCGCGCAGGATGTAGTCGGCACAACGCCCCACGAAGATGGCCGATTCGCGCGAGGCGATCTCGCGGATCACGTCACTCTGGATCCGGAACAGCGATTCGTTGGCCAGGATGTTGTTCGTGTTGCCGCCCTCGTATCCGGTGAAGGGAGCCCGAAGATAGCCCACCAACGTGGACAACACCCCCTTGCGGCCGCATTCGTCAGCCTGTTCGAAACACTCGGGGCACAGTCCGCTCTCGCGGGCTGCCAGATTGATGAGCTCCTTGTCGCAGAGCTTGATACCCAGACGTCGGGCAATGATCTCCCCGACAATCTTGCCGCCGCTGCCCAGCTGACGGCCGATATTGATTACGAATTTGTCCATAACAGGGTCATTTTTTGTCCGGTTCGGGGGTCGGCACGGCACGGAATTTCCGCAGCTGCCAGGTCAACATGAAGAAGGCCACAATCGAAGCCAGCAGGTCCGACAACGGCATCGAACACCAGACGCCCCAGCTGCCGTCCCACGGCGTATGGGCATCGAAGAAGTGCGGCAGGAGGATCAGGAACGGCATGAGGAACAACAACTGCCGCGACAGCGACAGGAAGATGGCCTTCGAAGCCATGCCGATGCTCATGAAGAAGTTCGTGGCAACCATCTGGAAACCGATGATCGGATAGCAGATGAAGACGATGCGCATGCCCTCGATCGCCAGACGGATCAACTCCTCGTCCGTGGTGAAAAGGCCCACGGCAAGGCGTGGAGCCAGCTCGCCGATCAGGAACCCCGTCGTGGTGACGCACGTGGCGCCAATCATCGTCAGCTTCAGGACCCGCAGCACCCGGTCGTACTGCCGTGCACCGTAGTTGTAACCGGCGATGGGCTGCATGCCCTGGTTGATACCCATGACGATCATCACGAAGAAGAAGCCGAGGCGGTTAACAATGCCGTAGGCGCCGATCATCAGGTCGCCGCCGAACTCCTTGAGCCCCTTGTTGATGAGGATCACAATGAAGCAGGCCGCAAGATTCATCAGAAAGGGCGACATGCCGATCGAGAGGATGTCGCGGACGATCTTGCGCCGCAGGCGGTAGATGCCGCGCCGGAAGTGGAGCAGCTCCTCGCGGTTCGAGAGGATCCGGAACTGCCACATCAAGGAGATGATCTGCGCCAGCACCGTGGCGATGGCCGCACCGCGGATGCCCCAGTCGAACCAGAAGATGAAGATCGGGTCGAGGATGGCATTGATGATCACCGTGTTGATCGTGGCGTACATCGACTTGCGGGGGTGTCCCGCAGCGCGCAGGATGGCGTTCAGGCCCAGGTAGAGGTGCGTGACGACGTTGCCCAGCAGGATGATGATCATGTATTCGCGGGCGTAGCCGATCGTGGCCTCGCTGGCCCCGAAGAAGTAGAGGATCGGATCGAGAAACAGCAGCGCAAGGAGGCCGAATCCGATGCCGATGATGCAGTTGAGCACCACGACGTTGCCCAGCACCCGCTGGGCCGTTTCATAGTCCCGCTGTCCGAGGCGCATCGACACCAGGGTCGCGGCGCCCACGCCGACCAGCGAACCGAACGCTGCGGCGAGGTTCATCAGCGGGAAGGTCAGCGCCAGGCCCGAGATGGCCAGGGGTCCGACGCCATGGCCGATGAAGATACTGTCGACCATGTTGTAAAGCGACGATGCCGTCATGGCGATGATCGCCGGCACGGCATACTGGATCAGCAGCTTGCGGATTCGTTCGGTCCCGAGTTCCAAAGCCGCCA
>CALUJN010000080.1 GCA_944320985.1 uncultured Alistipes sp.
TCAACTTGTAATTTATTCAGGTAAGCGTGCCAACAAATATGAGAAAGGCATAATAAGAGAAAAAGAAGGCGTGTATAATTAGAATAACACCTAATCAAATAATAACACGAGCCCCGGCCCTTTTCGATATATCCGGGGCTCGTTGCATACCTTACCTCAAGTATTGCTTCGTTAGATGCCGGTTATCTTTTTGATCTCGTTGAGCTTGTTCAGCGCCTCGAGCGGCGTGAGCGCATTGATGTCGATCCCCTTGATCTGATCCCGGATCTGAACCAGAACCGGATCGTCCAGCTGGAACATCGAGAGTTGCATGCTCTGCGGAACCGCGCTCTCGGCCGCCTCCTTCACCGCCTGCGCCGCCGATTTCTTGCCACGGTCCTTCAGGCTGCGGCTCGGAACAATCTCATTGTTGCCATAAACCAACTCCAGATTGCGCAGAATCTCGTCCGCACGCGCCACAACCGACGCCGGCATACCCGCCATCCGCGCCACGTGGATACCGAACGAGTGTTCGGTCCCGCCGCGTTCGAGTTTCCGCAGAAAGACGATCTGATTGCCGACCTCCTTCACCGAAACGTGATAGTTCTTCACCCGCGGACACATTTGCTCCATCTCGTTGAGTTCATGGTAGTGCGTCGCAAAGAGCGTCTTGGCGCGCGCCGTCGGGTGGTTGTGCAGGTATTCGACCATTGCCCAGGCGATCGAAATGCCGTCGTAGGTGCTCGTACCGCGGCCGATCTCGTCCAACAGCACGATGCTCCGGTCCGAGATGTTGTTCAGGATGCTCGCCGATTCGAGCATCTCCACCATGAAGGTCGATTCGCCCTGTGAAATGTTGTCCGAAGCCCCCACCCGCGTGAAAATCTTGTCCACAACGCCTATATGTGCCGATTTGGCCGGAACGAACGAACCCATTTGCGCCATCAGGATGATAAGCGCCGTCTGACGCAGCAGCGCCGACTTACCCGACATGTTCGGACCGGTGATCATCATGATCTGCTGTTTCTGGTCGTCCAGCATCACGTCGTTCGGGATGTACTCCTCCCCTACGGGCATCAGCGTCTCGATCACCGGATGGCGGCCCTGTTTGATCTCGATCCGTTTTCCGTCATCGAGAACCGGACGCACATAACGCCGCTCGACGGCAAGCCGCGCAAAGGACTGCAGGCAGTCGATCCGTGCCACGATCGCAGCATCCCGCAACATCGGCCTCAACGAATGGCAGATGAAGGCCATCAGCTCGGCGTAAATCTGCTGCTCGAGCTGCAACATCTTCTCCTCCGCGCCGAGAATCTTCTCCTCGTACTCCTTCAGCTCCTCGGTGATATAACGTTCGGCATTCGCCAGTGTCTGTTTGCGGATCCAGTTCTCCGGGACCTTGTCCTTATGGGCGTTGCGAACCTCGATATAATATCCGAAAACGTTGTTGTAGTTGATTTTCAGCGACGGAATTCCCGTTGCTTCGCTCTCCCGCTGCTGGATCCGGGCCAGGTAATCCTTGCCATGGAGCGCAATGCGCCGCAGATCGTCCAACTCGGGATTCACCCCGTCGGCGATCACGCCCCCTTTCTGGATCTGGTTGTTCTGCGGATCCGGGTAGATCTCACGGGCGATCCGCTCGCGGACCTCCACCAAAAGATCGATCTGCCCGGCCAGTTCATGAAGACGTTCATCGTCCGTGGACTCCAGTGCCGCCTTCAGCGTCTCGATCGCCTGCAGCGAATTCTTCAGCTGGACCAATTCGCGCGGCGTAACACGCTGGGCCGAAATGCGTCCCGCAATTCGTTCGAGATCCCCCACCATCGCAACCTGCTCCCGCACCGTATCGGCCAAATCGGGCTCCTTCACAAAGCGCTCCACAACGTCCAGACGACGGTTGATCCGTTCCGGATCCTTGATCGGCATGGCAATCCACCGTTTCAGCAGACGCCCGCCCATCGGGGTCAGCGTGCGGTCGATCACATCCGCAAAACTGCACTTTTCACGTGCGCCGTTCGACGAGAAAAGTTCCAGATTGCGAATCGTGAACTTGTCCACCCACACGTAATCGTCCTGATCGATGCGGGAGATCGAGGTGATATGGCTCGTTTCCCGGTGCTCGGTAAAGTCCAGGTAGTAGAGAATGGCCCCGGCGGCCGAGATGCCCGCCGTAAAGTGGTCGATGCCGAAACCCTTGAGCGATTGCGTGCCGAACTGCTTGCAGAGTTTCTCGCGGTTGACATCCTCCGAGAAGACCCATTCATCCAGACGGTAGGTGTAGAGGCGCGACCCGAAGGACGACGTGAAACGATCCTCGTAACCCCGCTGATAGACAACCTCTTTCGGCTGAAGATTCGAAATCAGCTTATCGATGTAGGAGTCTGCACCCTCGGCTACATAGAATTCGCCCGTCGAGAGGTCCAGAAAGGCCACGCCGGTCTTTTGCCGGCCGAAATAAACCGAAGCGATGAAGTTGTTCTCCTTGTTGGCCAGGATGTTGTCCCCGAGGACAATGCCCGGCGTCACCAACTCGATCACCCCCCGTTTGACAAGCCCCTTGACCAGTTTCGGATCCTCCAGCTGCTCGCAGATCGCGACCCTCTCTCCGGCCCGGACCAGTTTCGGAAGGTAAGTATCGATCGCATGGTACGGAAAGCCCGCCAACTCGACATACGAGGCGGCTCCGTTGGCCCGGCGGGTGAGCGTGATGCCCAGAATGCCGCTCGCCTTGATCGCATCCTCGCCGAATGTCTCGTAAAAGTCCCCCACGCGGAAGAGCAGAATGGCGTCGGGATGCACCGCCTTGATCGAATAATACTGCTTCATCAAGGGGGTCTCGACGTATTTTTTGTTGTCGGTTTTCTTGTCTGTGGCCAAAGTAAAAAAAGCTAATTCAGATACAAAGATAGCTCTTTTTCGGCTCCCGTGCAAAGTCGGAAGCCGAATTTTTTTCCGCGCGACAACCTCGCATGCACGGTCATTTCGGAAAATTCGCGGCCCGTTTCAGCAGGGGTCCGACACGGCACAGAGGGCATCGGGCCGGAGGATTCGCGAAGTGTTTCAGCGGGGCCCGGTTTGTCTCAGAGAATCCCCGACTCGGTAAAGGGGTATCGGTAGTACTCCGCCTTCCACGCAACCGAACGTGGAAAGGCCCGGGACGTGGAGGGCATGCGCCAGATCCGCAACTCCCGATCCGCATAGAACGCAGGGCTCCACGCTCCCACGGCCGGGAGCGCACATCCCGTGATGCGGCACAGGGTTTCGGCCGCCTTGCCGCCCGTAGCGACGATCGTCCCACACTGCGGAATTCGAGATAAGAGCGACGCCAGATCCACTTCGCGAACAACTTGAAGTGACGCGTCCGACGCATTATCATTCAAACGGATAATCTCCTCGGAGGTGTCATAAAGTGCAATTCCCCGCTCGCGGCAGAACGCCTCGATGCGAGGTTGGTCGAAGCGCCGCTCGGAGGGGACTTCAAAGGCGCGGCTGTCGCCACAGGCCAGGTAGCCGACAACCCGCCACATATCGTTCTGAAAATTCGGGTAAAAGAAATCCATCGACCACCGTTTGCGTTGCGGCGGGAAGCTGCCCAGCATCAGAAGCCGTGCCGTCGGCGGTAGAAAGGGAGGCAGGGGATGTCGTTCGCTATTCATAAAATTCAGCGCCGAAATTGACCAGATACAATTTGTCCGTGGCACGTGTCAACGCCGTGTAGAGCCAGCGTTGCAAATCCCGCGTCATCGGTTCCTCGCCGAACAGGCACCGGTCCACAAAGACCGCACGCCATTGCCCGCCCTGGGCCTTGTGGCACGTCACGGCGTAGGAAAACTTAACCTGCAGTGCGTTAAAGTGCGGATTTTCACGAATCTCCTTGAAGCGTTTCAACTTGCTTTTTATATCCGTGTAATCCTTCTCCACCTCGTAGAACAGCCGCGTCGACTCCTCACGGGTCAGCGACGGCGATTCCGAACTCAGCGTATCGAGCAGGATCTTGCACTCGAGCTCCGCATCGTCGTAGTCCGGGAACGACAGGACAACATCCGCAAAACGAAAGCCGTAAAACTCTTCGAAACGACGCAAGCGCTTCAATCGCGCAATATCGCCGTTGGCGATGAAGTTCATCGGGCAATTCTCCGTATGTTCCGGAAAGTAGTAGTTGTTCTTGACGACCATCAGCATGTCGTTGCTCTCGATCTCCTCTTCGGCATAGAGCACGTTGCGGCGGATTCCTTCGTTGTATCGGTTCGCCCGACGGTTCGAACGCGTAATGACGATCGTTTCATCCCGCCCGTAACGCTCGTAGCAGTCCTGCAGCTTCTCGAGGAACTCCCCGCCCTCGACCGCCTCGATATCCGGAAACGACATCTCCAAACGGGGAATCTCGCAAAGCCCCTGCTCCAGCATGCAACGAACCAGCGTCGCGTTGAACAGGATACCCGATTCGGACTCCTGGCGGACCACCTCGTCCATCGTGCCGTAGACCACCTCGCCATAGGCCGACATCGTCGCGGGATCCAGCGCCGGGCTGAAGTCACTCCCCACAGGAGGCAGCTGCGCACTGTCCCCCACCAGAATCAGACGGCAGCCCCGGCCCGAACGAACGTAGTCGATCAGATCCGAAAGCAGCGATCCGCTGCCGAAAATCGACCCCGAAACCGTCGTATCCGAAAGCATCGACGCCTCGTCGACGATGAAAACCGCCCCTCGCTCCGGATTCAGGTTCAGGGAGAACTTCGATTCGTAATCCGCGTTCGTCCGCTGACGGTAGATCCGCTTGTGGATCGTAAGCGCCCTCTCCCCGGAATAACGGGCCAGCACCTTCGCCGCACGACCCGTCGGCGCCAACAGAATCGGCTTCACGCCCTCCGCCTTCAACGCCCCGACAAGCGCCCCGACAAGCGTCGTCTTCCCCGTTCCGGCATAACCGTTCAGCACGAAAATCTTCGAAAAATCACTGTCTGAAAGATATTCCGACAATTTTTCTATGATTTTTTTTTGCCCGGGAGTTGTTTCGAAACAAATTTTACCGTAAATTTGGGTCGCAATACGTGTGCTGAGCATGTGGAGCTGTTTTACTGTGCAAAATTAACAACAAATATTTTATAAAATGAAAAAACTCTTTCAAATCATTCTTGCCGTAGCCATCATCGGACTGGTTTACGTCATCTACGTACAGATCTCCACTCCGATCCAGTTCGAAGCGGATACAAAGGCTAAAAAGGCACAGGTCATCGAGCGGCTCCAGGACATCCGTACCGCTCAGCGTGCTTTCAAAACCAAGTATCAGCGCTTTACCGCCAGCTTCGACTCCCTGGAGGCTTTCGTCCTGAACGACACCCTCGAACTCGAACGTAAAATCGTTGACGAGGACGACTCCGTCGCCATGGCCATGCTCAAGAAGTCCGGCCGCAAGAATGTCGAAAAGTTCAAGATCGCGGTGATCGACACCATCTTCGCTCCCAAAAAACTCTCCCGTGAGGACATCCTGAACTTCCGCTATATCCCCGGAACCGACAAGAAGGCTCAGTTCATCATGGAGGCCGGTATCATCACGACCGAATCCAAAGTCGTGATCCCCGTTGTGGAGTGCCGCGCTCCCTACAAGATGTTCCTCGACACCATCGCCTATCGCCAGGAGGTCATCAACCTGATCGACGACGAGGAGAACAACTTCAACCGCTATGCCGGACTCAAGTTCGGATCCATGGATGCCGGTAACAATGAAGCAGGTAACTGGGAATAATTCATCCCCCGCACTATTCGGAGTGTCCATTCAGCAGTCGTTGGATGGACACTCTTTTTCACGCCCCCGACTCGACGAATGCACGCCGTCGATGGAGCCCGTCGAGGTGGAACTCCTCCTGCCGCATGCCGTTCTGATCCCCGAAGCGCTCGATCGCGAAGAGTTGTGGGAGGAGCTTCTCGCGGCAAACGGAACCCCCGCATCCGCAAATGAATGCATCGTGAGCTGCGGTGCGAAGAACGGATGCGTCGCCCTGGTGGCTCTGGACCGCACGATCCGGCAAAAAATCGCTGAAACATTTCCCCGGGCACGTTTCTCCACACCGCTGGAGCAACTCCCGAAAAACAGGGAGAAATGCCTCTGGATCTGCAGAAAAGGTCCCATGACCTATATCAAGATCTTTGAGGGGGAGAGACTGCTCCTCGCCGAAGTGATTCCGGCCTCCGACGAGGCGGAAATCGCATACTTCGTCGATGAACTCGGAAAGCAATTCCCGCTGGCCGGATATGAATTGCAGATCACGGGCGAAGAGCCGGGAAAACTCCGCAAATGGATCGGCAACCAATTCCGAAAGATCGTATGCGAATAATCAGCGGCAAATACAAGGGGCGGGCGATCAATCCGCCGCGTAACCTCAAGGCGCGGCCGACGACCGATTTCGCCAAGGAGAATCTCTTCAACGTGCTGAACAATCTGGTCGACTTCGAAGCGTGCGACGTGCTGGACCTCTTCGCTGGAACCGGTTCGATCAGTTACGAGTTCGCATCACGCGGCGCCCGGAGTGTCACCTCCGTAGAGATCAATCCCGTGCATTACGACTTTATCCGTCGCACCGCACGGATGTTGGGAATCGAAAACCTGCATCCGGTCAAGGCCAACGTCTTCCTCTATCTGAAAAGTTGTCCCAAGCAGTTCGACATCATCTTCTCGGATGCCCCCTACGATCTCGAAGGCAGTGAACAGGTCATCCGCGAGGTGCTGGACCGCGGACTGCTGCGGCCGGAGGGATTGTTGATCTTCGAGCACTCCAAAAAGATGGATTGCTCGCAATATCCCGAATTCTGGCAGTTAAGAAGCTACGGAAGCGTGCAATTCTCCCTCTTCAAGAAGGATTGACTTCCAGCGCAGGGGGGGGGCAATGGGAGAGCAAGAAGAGGTCTCCCGGAGTGCAATACAAACAGACGTGCAGGCACAAAAAGGGAGAGGGTGTTAGGCAGAGTCCGGGCAAGGGCTGAAGCCAGCCCTTAGGGTTTCAGAAGCTGTTCGATGTCCGAAATACATCCTTTTCCACCGGTGATGCTGATACGGACTTCACTCGCCTTAACCGGTTCGAACCGACAGGTCTGCGTCCCCTCTCCGGCTTTCGAGCCTGAATAGACCGGAAGAAACTGTCCTCCGCCATCCGAAACGAGCAGTTCGAACGTACAGTCGCTCCCTGCGTCCCAACGAATAACCAGACCTCCAAGATCCCGATCCTCCGGAACCGGAAGGGTCACATCCTCTCCCCGCTCAAGTTCCACCGGGAATAACCGGGCCGTGGCCTGCGTGCGGAGCTCCCCTTCCGCCGATCGGACGACAAGCCTTCCTTCCAGCCGGATATCGGTCGACGAAGCTCCGATCTGAATGTCGAATTCACCCGGCTCGACAACCCGACGCATCGAGGCATCCAGCAGCGAAAGATCCTTCGGGCTCAGCGTCATCGTCACCCGTCGCGTCTCGCCCGGATTCAGCGTGATGCGGTCGAAACCCTTGAGCAGCTTCTCGTATACCGTAATCGAGCTCACCCGGTCGTACACGTACAGCTGGACCACCTCATCCCCCTTCCGACTTCCCGTATTGGTCACGTCGAACGACACCTCGACCGACTCGTCGGGCCGGATCTCCGACGGCGAAAGCCGCAGGTTCGAATAGGCAAAGGTCGTATAGCTCAGTCCGAAACCGAAATCGTACAACGCCCCATTGATCCGGGTCTGTTTTCCGTCCGGCCCCGGCGTGCGGGCGCCATCGACCTGCGAATTCGGTTTCGCAGGGAAATTGAAGGGAATCTGTCCCACCGTCTTCGGGAAGGTCACGGTCAGTTTCCCACCCGGATTATAGTCTCCGAGGAGCACCTCCGCAAGGGCCGTACCCCCGTGGGAGCCCGGGTACCACGCCTCGAGAATCGCATCCGCATGGGCCGCCGCCCAGTTGATCGAGAGCGGACGGCCGTTGATCAGCACGACAATCAGCGGTTTGCCCGTTTCATGCAGTTCCCGCAACAGCAACTCCTGACGTCCCGGCAAATCCAGGCTCGTACGGCTCTTGTTCTCGCCACACGTGCGCGGACCTCCGCCTACCACGGCAATCACCACGTCGCTCGCACGCGCCAGATCAACCGCCTCCCGGATCCCGCGCAACTCCTCTTCGGTCGGATCCGTCGGCAGAATCTCCGAAATCGGCCAGTTTGCATCGACCAGCTCGCATCCCTTTGCATAACGTACCCGGACCCGATCCGCAAGCGCCCGGCACAGTCCGGCATAGACCGACACGGACTCCGTGGCAAGCGGCCCGTAGTGCGTGTGCGAGAACGCCGTCTCATCCGCATTTGGCCCGATGACGGCGATCTGTTCCAGGCGGGAGGCATCCAGCGGCAGCGTATTGCCGTCGTTCTTCAGCAGAACGATACTCTCCCGGGAGGCCTGCAGGGCCACCGCATTGTGCTCGGGGCCATCCACCTCCCGATCGGCCGCCTCATAGTCCAGTTGATACGGATTGTCGAAAAGTCCGACCAGGAACTTGACGCGCAGGATGTCCCGGACCCGATCGTCGATAACCTCCATCGGGATGCGTCCCTCGCGGACCAGCTCCCGAAGCGGCAGCACGTAGCTGTCCGGAGAACGGAACGTACAGCGAACGTTCAACCCCGCCATGACACTCTGGTAGACGGACTCCTTCATGTCAGCGGAGACGTGGTGCTTCGAGTGGAGGTACTCCACGGCATCGCTGTCCGAAACCACGTAGCCCCGGAATCCGAAATCCTTCCGCAGACGTTCATCCAGCCAGTAGCGGCTTCCCTGGATCGGAGATCCGTCGTAATCGTTGTAGGAGCTCATCACCCCGAGCAGACCGCCCCGCGAAATCACCTCCCGCCAGGGATAGACGTGGATATTCTCCACCTCGTGCGGCGCCATCTGCGGATCCACGCGGGCCATTCCTTCCCGGCCGCCCTTGTTGTTCGAATAGGCGATGTAATGCTTCGAGGTGGCTGCAACCTGGTAATTCTGCTGCATGCCGAGGACCATCTCCACCCCGAGTTCCGCAACCAGGTAGGGATCCTCGCCGTAGACCTCTTCGTAACGGCCCCAGCGCTGGTCGCGCCCCACATCAAGGATCGGAGCGTAGATATTCGTATAACCGAGCAGGCGCCCCTCACGCCCCGTAATGTACCCCACACGGCGGATCAGAGCCCGATCCCAAGTATGGCCAAGGCCCAGCTGCGTCGGGAAATTCGTAGCTCGATAGGCCTCCACGCCCCGGATGCCCTCGTTCGTAAAATCAACGGGGATACCCAGACGCGTCTGCTCGACAAAGAAGCGCTGCACCTCGTTGAGTGCCCGGGCATGCTCCGAGGCCGGCCACAGATAGGGACTCTCATACACCGGAACGCTCCACCCGCGGAATCCGTTCAGATGCTCATCAATGGCACCGATGCCATCCTTCCAGAGCTTTTCCCGCCACTCCGGAGTCGGCAGCTGATCCTGCAGAACCCGCTTGTAACCATACAGCGTCACCATCTGGCAGGTCTTCTCTTCCAGCGTCATGCGGGCAAGCAGGTCCTCGATCCGGTCCTCGATCTTTGCAGTGGGGTCCTCATAGAGATCCATCCGTCCGTTTTTATTGAAATCGACATAACCTGCGGGGCCCTTCGCCTGGGCTGTCGACGAAGTTGCGGCTCCGCATGCGAGCAGAAGCGCGAACACTATCGGTTGAAATCGTATCATATACAGATCCGGTATTGAGGTTGTCTTCCATGCGTGCCAACAGGGTCGCCCGAAGGCCGGAACCGGGTGTCGGAACCGAGCAAAAAAGTCCGCTCGCCGCGTGTCCCGAACTCGACCCGGAGCGGATGCGGTCCGAAAAACAACTAACGGAGGGCTCCCGTCTCGAGATTCCCGCGGCAATTTGTCTGTAAATTTACGAATAAATACCGAACGCGATCCGCCTCAGCCGAAAAAACATCACCGAACGGCCTGTTTTTTGCTACTCCGCACGACGGACGCTCTCCATTGTATCCCGCGATCAGGAAAATTGTCCCGGCAGAAAAACGCGACCTTCCCCGAGATTGACCAAATGGCACATTTTTCAATCCAATCGGCGTATCAATCGGAATAATAGACATCTACGGGATCATATAGTTTGTATTTTCAAGAATATTGGTTAACTTTGCGGCCACATATTCCGGGTAAAACCAGAAAGCAATACACGCAGCCCCCAAAAAAGGAGCTATATTTTTTTTGTATTCGTAATGAACGATTGAAAGGCCTGGTATTTCCAGAGGCAGCAGAGAACTATTTTATGCGGATCAATACGATACTTCTGCTCATTTGCCTGATGAGCTCGCTTCGGTTCTCCTTCGCACAAGAGGGTTCCCCTCGATATTGTGGGGGGGGGAATTCACATGATGAAGAATCGGCCGATTCGATCTGCTCCGTAGATCGCTTCGCACTCTATTATTGGCGGGATCGCATCGACCTCGACGAGACGTATCTTGACAATGAGTGGCAGATGAACCGGATCCGCCACTATCTCGCCAATTCGCCCCGCATCGACAGCATCACCATTCAGGCCTACGCTTCTCCCGAGGGTGTCTACGAGCACAACGTCTGGCTCGCTCGAAAACGGGCCGAAGCTGCCAAACGCTTCATCCTGGAGCAGATTCACGACCGGACGGGATTCGATCCCGATCGGATCCGCCTTTGTCCCATGGACGAGAACTGGGAAGGCCTTGCCGAAGAGATTCAGGCCAACTACCACCGCGCCGACCGGGAGCAGGTCCTCGCAATCCTCCGGGCCCCCGTGCGCAACGACACCAAAAAGTGGAGACTCCAACAGCTCGACAACGGATATACCTATAAATATATCATCCGCACTCACATGCCCAGGCTGCGTCTGGCAACCTGGATCTGCATCTGGGAGCGGCCCCGGCAGGAGGCAATCGGGAAAGAGGCCCGCTTCGCAGTCGCCGAGCCCCGGGAACAATCCTTGACACACATCCAGATTCCGGCCCCGGAGGAGAGCCCGCAATGGGAAAAGCGGACCTTCCTCGCGCTGAAGAGCAACCTTCTCTACGATGCTGCCACGGCCGTCAACTTCGCGGTCGAAGTGCCCTTCAACGAGAAATTCTCGCTCCTCTACGAACACCACTGCCCGTGGTGGCTCTCCGACAACAACCGCTACTGCCTGCAGTTCCTCTCCTTCGGAGGCGAATTCCGCTGGTGGTTCAAACCCCGTACGCGTCCCGAAACCCCGCGACGCGTACAGCGGGATGCTCTGGTCGGGCACTTCCTCGGGCTCTACGGAATGGGTGGCAAGTTCGACATCCAGGCAAACCGCATGTTCTGCTATCAGGGCGAATTCTTCAGTGTCGGACTCTCATACGGGTATGCCATGCCCATCGCCAAACGCCTCAATCTCGAATTCTCCCTCTCGGCAGGATACGCCCGCATCCCCTATCGGCACTACAACCCCACGGATGACGGAGAACTCCTGATCCGCGATCGGAACAAGACCGGAGTGTGGCACTATGTCGGCCCCACGAAGATCGAGGTGGCTCTCAGTGTGCCGCTGCTTCTGAAAAGAAAGGTGAAAGGAGGTGGCCGATGAGACGTCCGATGAAATGGCTGTGCACCGCAGCCGCTCTGACGGCCATCGTGCTGTTGTCGAGCCGTTGCAACCGGCGGCCCCTCGTGGATGCCGGAAACACCCACTATGTGAGGGTCTATCTCGAAGAAGAGATCAAGAACGTAACTACGGGATTCTACAACCCGGAGCTGGCAAAACCCGAATACAGCACGCCGGAGATTCTCCATGTGGTGCTCTACGATCAGACAAGCAACCGCATCGCTGCCGAACGCTATCTCCGGAACCGGAAAACGGATGACCGCGGCGTCTATTTCGACGGATACATCGTGGCTGAACCCGGCGACTACCGGCTTTTGACCTACAACTTCGGAACCGAAGCAACGATCATCAACCAGAACCATCTCTATCACGGAGCCGTCGCCTCGACGAACGAGATTTCCTCAACGCTTAGGCAAAGTCTCTCGACACGTGCCGACGGCGATCAGGAGCGCATCGTATACGGTCCCGACCACCTCTTCGTCGATCGGAACGAGACGCTCTCGCTCGATTACGGTACAGACATCGACACGCTGCGCAATGCCGAAAACGACCACTTCTCAGCCGGAAGCATCGTTCTGTCGTACTATCTGCAGATCCGGGTCAACGGCGCGCAATGGATCTCCTCGGCCGTGGGGCTGCTGACCGGAATGTCGGGATCGGCAACCCTCCACGACGGAAACATCCGCACGGAGGATCCCGTGACGCTCTACTTCGAGATGCATCGCGGAGGCCTGGACAGCGGCGAGCCCTTCATCTACACCACCTTCCACACCTTCGGAAAGCTGCCCGATCAGGACAACAAGCTCTCGATTACCTTCGATGTGAGGACCACCGACGGTCGGGCGCTGACCACGACACTCGACATCACGGACAAATTCTCCGAACCCGAGGCCGTCGAAAACCAGTGGCTGCTGCTCGACCAGGTGCTGAACATTCCGGAACCCGAGGAGCCCGAAGGCTCGGGGGAGGGTTTCGGGCCGAGTGTCGATGACTGGGAAGACATCGAAACCGACATCATCATCTGAAACAAAGAGCCCGAAAAGGAATACCGGACGAAGAGCCCAAAAAATATGGACAAAAGACCGAGCAGAAACAAACAAATACACTAATTCAATCTCTAAATCCACGTTTTATGAAAAAAATGTTGCTTTTGGCAGCTGTCGCAGGAGTCGCTTTCTCCAGCTGCGTCAAAAACGAAACCGCAAACGGCATCGCCGCTTCGGCCTCGAAGATCACCTTCGAGCCCCCGGCCGTAGGCGCCTCGACGCGGGCCGTAGCAGGTGAAATCGCCTCTTCGACGGCCTATCCCGCCACCGAAAAGTTCAAGGTCTGGGGGTGGTACCACAAAGGAGACTACACCACTTTCGGGGATGCCGCGAACGGCTGGACCATCTACATGGCCGAAACTGACGGAACGGCCCTTGAGGTCATCAATCAGGATGGTACGGCTGGAACCTGGGCCCCGGCAACCGACCACTTCTGGCCCAAAAACGGAAAACTGACCTTCGCAGCATACTCCCCCTCCGATGCTGCCGGCACCTACACCCACACGGCAAACGGCCTGCAGATCGAAGGATTCACCGTGGCCGAAGTCGGACAGCAGTACGACCTGCTCTACAGCGACCGATCCTATAACCGGGTCTCGTCGACGAACCAGTACACCGGTCCGAACACCGAGGTGAATATCTACACCGGTGTCGACATCGTTTTCCACCACGCCCTTTCGTCGATCCTCTTCAAGGTCGGAACAGAAGACGATTACACCCAGGCCAACATCGCCTTCAAGGTCAAGAGCATTACGATCAAGAATATCGTCAACAAGGGTGACTTCAACGAGACGTTGACCGACGTCCCCACTCCGATCACGCGTACGCCGACCTGGACCCCTTCGGCCGTAGAGACCGACAAGACCGATTATGTGGCCTTCAACGACGAGAACGGTTTCGCGGTCCCGGCCGACGGAACGACCTTCTCGGAGCCCGCTCCGGCCGGCGGAACGGCCAATGACCTGATACTGCTTCCGCAGTCGTTCGTCGAGAAGGACGACGCCGTTGTGGAGATCGTCTATACGATGAAGACCGGCGCTTCGAACGAAATCGAAGACACCGCCTCGTTCAAACTCAACACGGCTACCGAGGCCGAAGTCTGGCAGTGCAACAAACGATACACCTACAAGATCATCTTCGGCGGCCTGGAGAAGATCACCTTCGCTCCCGTTGTCGAAGACTGGGAAGACGTGGAGGTTCCCATTGAGGATTCCGACCTCATTTAATCAACCTTTCGCGGGAAGAGTTTCCCGCCTTCTGCCTGCGGCCGGGGTGATACCCGCCGCAGGCCCTAATGACCGACCGCATGAACATGAAAAAGGCACTTCATCGAATGCTTCGCACTACGGCAGCCCTGCTGATCGTCTCGATTGCCACGGCCGGCTGCGTAAAGGAGAACCGCGAGCGGCACGACCCCGTCGTGAAGCTCGCCTTCGAGCCCGTCATGCATGCACAGGTACGGTCCACGGTCGGGCTGTCGGAGAAGACAGACCATACGGAGGAGCTTCTCGAGGAGCCCTCGTACGGGGTTAGTGCCTGGCACCTCGACGAAGCCGCAGACTGGAATTCCGCGGCCGAAAGCGCCGAAGAGTTCCTGGTCATGGAACGCCTGCTCCGAAACGGAAATCTCTGGTATCCCGAATCCGGGACCAACTGGCCCTCGAACCGGTACAGACTCACCTGCATCGGATTTGCCCCCTTCGAGGCCGCGGCGGAGTGCGACCCGCTTCGGGGCGTGGTATTCGATGAGGTCGACACCTCGCAGGATCCCGGCGATCTGCGCTACTCCGAACCGCAAACGGACCTCTCCAAGAGCCGGAACGGGGGACTTGTCACTCTTCCGATGATCCCGGCGCTCGGCCAGGTTGCGTTCCGCGTGAGAGGCGTCTCCGGGTACGAAGCGACCCGCGTATACGTACGACGCATCGTACTCGAAGGGATCGCCCTGCACGGCAGTTTCCACTCCCTGCCGGATCCCGCATGGGAGATTTCCGACGATCGCAGCTCCTTGGTCGTCTTCGAGGGAGAGATTCAGGTCGGATACACGCCCCAAAACACCGGAGAGCCCCGACGAATCATTCCCCAGGAACTCGAGGGAACCATCTCGGTGGAATACGAATTCGAAAGCCCCGCCGGGAATCGGCTTCAGCAGGAAGAAACCGACCTCCCCGTAAAACGCACGCTCGAAGCCGGACGACAGCACACCTTTACGCTGGCCGTCAGCCCCGCCGGCGTGGAGGTGATTCCGGAAAACCCCTCAATGCTCGATTAACACGCATCGTAAAGCATGACACGAATCTTCAAATACCTGCTTTTGACGCTGATGCTCCCATTGTGGAGCTGCAGCCGGCTCGATAACGAGGGATCTCCAACCCCCGAGGCCGGCACGATCCCCATTGTCTGGAACGTCGCCGACGTCTCGTCGCCAAATGCCTCAAGTCGCTCGCTCGTCGGGCCGGAGTTCGACAAAGACGGAAATCCATACACCGAACGCGACTGGACCACGATCGAACAGGCCTGCACGCCGCAAGCATCGGGCGGAGATGGGAAAGCCATCGGTATTTGGGCCGACTACACCTATACGGACAAAGGGGGAGACGAGGTCGTCATGAAGAATCTTTTCGCGGGGACCCGACTCATCTACGCCGAAAAGGCCGGAGGAAACCCCTACGACAAGTGGAACTACGAAGGGGAGGATCTCTACTGGTTTCGGGGCGGAGCCTACAAGTTCAGAGCCTATTTCCCGCAGGAGATCGGGGATAACGTCATCTCTTCGGCAACGGCCACAACCTTCGTCATCGAGTATCCCTCGCACGAAATGCAGGAGGATCTGCTGCTCGCATACAACAGTGTCGATACAACCGATCCGCAGGTCGACCTCTCCCGCCCCGTGGCGCTCCATTTCAGCCACGGACTCGCCGCCATCCGATTCCTCATCAAGGCCGATTTCGCCAATACGGACTATCTCACCTCGTGCTATCTCCAGAATGCCGAATCACGCGATTTCGCCACATCGGGAATCCTCGCATACGGAACCGACGCCGATCCGGAGGCGATCTCCTGGGTCATGGGATACTTCCCGCCCGTCACCGAACGCATCTACTACTGGAAAAACCAGGGCGTGGAGTTCTCATACGACGGCGCCGACACTTCTCTCCCCGCCGTGGCGTACTCCGAAGCCGGGACCCTCGAGGGCGAACTCTTCGCAAGAAACAACGGATGGGTGCTGATCCCGCCCCAGGCCTCCTCGGGGAATCTCCAGTTCTGCTTCACGACCCAAAACGGCGAAGAGGCCATCTATCGCGTCACCATCCCGAAGATCACGGAACGCATCCAGGCCAATGACGGCTCACTCTTCGAAAGCACGGAATATCGCCCCGGAAAACGATACACCTACACGATTTCGATCACCAAGACCGACCTCGAACTGACGCTGACGGTCGCAGACTGGAACCTGCGCGAATCGTCGCACAGCATCGTATTCTGACAACGACTTTAACGACGGATCCAAACATGTTCGGCAAATACCTCCATCGAACCCTTCCCGCCCTGCTGCTGGCGCTGCTCTTCGGATGCCAGAAGGAGCGGAACGACGCCCCGGCGGAGACCTCCGCACCCCGGGAACCCGCCAGTCTCGTCCTGACGGCAGACCTCTCGGCGCTGATCTATCCCCAGGGGACCCGTACTACCGATGCGGATGACAACACCATTCACCACGTCTCGCTCTTTCTGATCGACTACCTCGAAGACCGACTCGTGGCCTATCGGAACATCTATCCCGACACGCAGGCCGCACTCCACGCCTACGACGATACCGACGACAACAACGGATTCGTCAATCCGGCAACCGGAAAGGTCGATCCGCAGCTCACCTCCGGGACAAGCGTCCGCGTCAGCTTCCCCTATGACGAACCGTTGCACGGTCTGGCGGAAAAACTCTCCAGAGGTTCCTACGTCCTGCTGGCCATGGCCAACTATTCCGAATCGGACCTGTTCGGAAACTCCGGAATCGCCGTACAGATCCAGGACCTCATCGAACGGTTTCTCAAAACCCCGCACACCGGAATCGGCGGATTCAAGGCCAACTACGCTCACTTCTACGATCTGCAGCTGCGCATTCCACGAAAAACCGGCCAGGACGGCTCTTCCTATGCGCCCTACGTCCGGCCGAGATCCGTATCGATCCCGCTGAGCTGTACCCAGACGCTGAACCTGATCTCGGGGCAGAACCGCAGCAGCGCCGAACTGAAGCACACCTGCGCCCGCGTACGCATCGACGTGTGCAATTACAGCGAACAGCCGCTGGAGATCAGGGAGCTCTCCCTGAGCCGCAATTTCACGCAGTCGGCCTGTTACCTCTTTTCACGGCTCGACCGCAGCGAAAACTACGCCATCGAAAACGAACACGACGGCAAGGGCGCTCCGATCACAACCGACGGAAACGCCCTCACACCATTCGTCACGGGCTCGATGCTGACCCGCGAAATGGGGCCGAAAACCCTTTTCGACGGGTTGATCTACGAAAGCCGGGACCTGACGGAAAACTATACCTATACGATCGACGTCAGCTACGGACAGGAGGACCTCAAACGCTATGAACTCGCCAACGACGGACAGGCCATCACGAGACTCTCCGAGCTGCAGACCCTCGGCCCGTACTTTCTGATCCGACGCAGCGATGCCGACCAGTTCCTCTATGTAGACAATGATCAGGTCTTTGTCTCGGATGGCACACAGTCGCCCCAGCAGATCCTCGACCTCTGCGCGAGCAAAAACTACTATTACAACTATGTCTGGAAACTCGAATGGAGCGGAAACGGTTCCAAATACTATCTGCGCAATGTCCAGACCGAAGATTTTGTCGAGAAGATACGCTACAACAACCTCGAAAGCAGCTCATACCGATTGAGAATGGTAACACAGCAAAGCGCTGATATCTTCAATGTCAATACCACCGGGCAGTTCTTCAGCTTCCGGTCCACAGGCTTTACCGGCGGGGACGCCTATATCAACGTCCGGGCAGACAAAGCCGACAGCCCGGTCGTCGGATGGTATGGAGACGGCACCTGGTCGCAGTTCGCGCTCTTCCCCGTCTCGCAGGTCAGCGGACTGGGAACACGGCAGGAGGTGGTGCTGAAAACAATCAACCCGACAAGCGGCGTGGTGAGCGACGTGCACGAAATCCAACGCAATGACTTCATCCGCGTGCTGGTCGAGGTATCGTACAACCCCGACAAGGGAGATTTCGACTTCATCGTCAACGACTGGAATACGGCAGGCGGTGACATAACCTTCAATTGACGGACAGTTTATGAAACACTCGATACTCTTCTGCGTATTGTGCGCCCTGCTCGCGGGCAGCTGCGTCAAGGATCCCGAACTCGATCCGGGAGCGTTCTCCGAAGGCGAAACGTGGGTCGCGCTCGACTTCTCCCAGAATGACTTCGATCCGGTGCGGATCACGACCCGCTCGACACTCGGGCAGATCGCCGAATCCCGTGTCTCGAACCTCTATGTCTTTCTGTTCAATGCGGCCGGAGAGCGCGTCTACGGGCACTATTTCGACAGCGAGAACAAACGCTCGTCCTACGACGAGGTCGTCTCCGCCAATACGAACTGTTGGATGGTGAAAAACCTGATGTCCGATGCGGAAAAGACCCGGGGTACCATCCGGATGAAGATCCCGAAGCTGACGGGAGGAACCTTCTACATCGTGGCGAACCTCGACACCGACATGTTCAACATCTCCCCCGAACGCTTCAGCTTCATCCGAAACCGGAGCGAGCTCGAAGCCCTCGCCGCAGTGCTCAACCAGCAGATCACCTCGCGAAACGGCATGTTCCCCATGTCGGGACTTGCCGAAAACGTAACCATAACGGAACAGGGTATCACCTCCCAGACCAACGAACGGGTCCGCATCCGGCTCACGCGTCTGGATGCCAAAATCGAGGTCCGCATCCGCCCGGCCGTCGGCAACAAAACCACCGTTGACGACCAGGGAGAGACAACCACTCAGATCATCAAGGATTTCACCCCCGAATCGTGGCAGGTGGTGAACCTCCCCGAGGGGACCTTCCTGGTCGAGCACGACTCGGCGGACGAAAACCACGATGCCGGCGCGGGATTCTTCAACAGCCCCGCAGTCAATTTCGAAACCGAGACCCAGGAGGATTTCACTTATGAGAACGACAACGGCGTTCTGACCTCCGTAACGGCTCCCGTATACGGATTCTCGTTCTACATGTACGAAAACCGTCCCGAGGCCAAGAAATCCGTCCCGGAGTACCACCTGCGGGACAAACGAATCAAGGATGAGCAGGGAATCTACGACACCTCGGAGGGCTTGTGGGAATATGCCCCCGAAACGGCCACCTACCTGGTCATCAAGGGCGACGTGACGATGGACGTCAACGTCGCATCCGATGCCAAGACCCAGACGCTGAATGCCTCGGTAGTCTACTACGTCCATCTGGGAGACTTCGCACGCGATCTGAGCAACTTCCAGGTCAACCGCAACACGCACTACACCTACACGATCACCATCAAGGGGGTGAAGAACATCCAGGTCGAGGTCGCAACGGATGTCGAGAACGAGACCGGAGCAACCGGGCATGTATACATCGCAAAGGAGTCGATCTACACCTTCGATGCCCACTACGGGCAGCGGGTCTTTGCGTTCGACGAGCAGTCGATCACGCCGGATGATGTCACCTGGTATGTCAAAACTCCGTTCGGACGGGAAGGAATGCCCGAGATCATCAACGGAACGGAGATCCCCAACGGACTGGACTACAAATGGGTATCCTTCCGGATCAACCGAATCGACGCTTCCGGACAGTACAGCCACAACAACGAAAAGTACCATCCCGACGAAGTGATGGACATCCTCGAATTCTGCAACTACATCCGCGAGCAGAAGATCCGTTTCGACAGCAACCGTACGAACGATTTCCGTGAAGAGGAGGATCCCGAACTCAAGCAGCTGTATCCGGACCAGCCCGAAATCTACCGCCGGAACCGAATCTATGTCACCATCTTCGTCGACGAATTCTATTACGACAGCGACCCCATCTCGGGAGAGGTCCGACCCACCCTGTGGAAGGAGTTCGTCAACCAGCCCAACCGCACGATGCACATTCTCTGCGACACCCGTTTCAGTACGGACGGAGACAGCTCGACAACAGGCAGCGTCGTAACCATCCGCCAACAGTCCATCCAGTCCATCTTCGACACCTCCAACGAAAGTCTGAACACGGCCTGGGGCGGAGAATCCATCGACGAAACCGAAGACGAACTCTGGTTCTACAACCGCACGGAGACCCATCAGCAGGAAAACACCCCGTACGTCAATATCAATTACGGGAACACATCCCGCACGAACGGTCTCTACAATACGGCCCGGCTCTGGCAACTGATCGGAGATGACGGCTCCTTCGTCACCAAACGTTGGGACGACTACCTGGACTTCGACCGGGAAAACGATCACAAACAGCTCTTCCTCAAAGACGACGATGAACTGGCTACGGCTCGCTACATCTGTCTGATGCGCAACCGCGACAACGACGGTGACGGAATCATCGAAGCTTCCGAAATCCAATGGTATCTCGCCTCGATTCAACAGCTGGCGGCGCTCTACATCGGCGACCAGGGAATCTCGGACGAGGCTCAACTCTACGACAGCCACAACAACTACGGAGCAAACGAAACGGACAAATACGGATCCCAGCTCTGGAGACGCCATATCATCAGCAGTACCCAGTGGGGAAGCGGTTCGCAGAGCAACTACCCCACGATGCTCTGGGCCGAAGAGGGCTTGTCCACGAGCGCCTACAAACAATATGCAAGCAGCAAGCCCGGACGATATGCCGTACGCTGCGTCCGAAACCTCGGCATGGATCCCTCCAACGAAGAGGAGGCCATCAACAAACTGAAAGATCCTGAAAGGGTTCCCGACCTGTCCATCCTCTTCTCCACCCTGCAGGAGGACCACTCCTCCTCTTCGGTCTACAAGTTCGATCTGTCGCGGATCAACAAAAAATCGACCCGTTACTATACCTCACGCGAACTGGAGCCCGGTGACGAATATTCGGAATCGGCACGGATCTATACCTCGTTCGAAACCGGTCCGCTGATCTCCTACACCGGCTCGTTCGCCGACCTGAAAGAGATGATCGACCGCGGTGAATCCCCCTGTCCGAAGGGATACCGCGTGCCGAACATCCGCGAAGCGAGCCTCATGTCGAACTATATCACTGAAGAGGTCAATTCCAACTGGTGGTCGGGGCAATACTCGCTGGTCAACACCTACTATTCATTCGGAAGCCTCGGAAAACAGTACGACTACGAAATCTCGTGGTATTGCACGGGAAATCATGTCACCATCTCCAAACCGGGCAATGCCACCTCAATCCGCTGCGTCCGGGACATTCAATAACCCTGACGGCAGAACTGCCGCAGCGCAACTCTCCACACAGAGAAGAAGAGATCCGGATTTTCCAATCCGGATCTTCTCTTTTCTGATGGAACTGTACCGGATCGAACGGGCCTGAGCGGGGAAGGCTGGATGTCTGCGGCAATCTCCGCGTCGAGAATTTGCCCGCAAAGGAGACGAATCGGATTTTTTTGCTTATTTTTACACAAAATATCCGCCATGCTCAAACGCCTTATCGGAATCCTCCTCCTGGCCGGAATGCTCCCGGCCTGCACACCGGAAATGCCATACTCCCACAACGTCAAGCAACAGATCGAAGAGCTCGACCGGACCCTTGCCGACCGCGACCGCCTCGAGGCGATCAAAAACCAGTACATCGACCGCATCAAAGCCAAAATCACCCCCGGATGCTCCGAGATCCAACGTTACGGAATCTACGACAACCTCTTCGACGAATATTACCAGTACAACCTCGATTCTGCCACATTCTATGCCCGGGAGAAACTCGAGGTAGCTTACAGGATCGGCACCCCCGCCCTGAAATTCGACGCCATGCTCGATATCGCAGACCGGTATGTCCTCTCGGGAATGTATGTCGAAGCGCAGGAATACCTTACGAAGATCGACACGACAAAACTCCCGTACGAACTGCTCCCCCGCTATTACCACGTCTACCACGCCTTCTATGACGGAATGGCCGCCAATACCGGAGACCCGCAACTGAAAGCCGAATACCGCCGGCTGAAGGAGCATTACCAACAACGGCTCTACGAAAAACTCGGAGAGGATGACATCGCCCGGCTCTACATCCGCACCGACATGCTCCTTGCCGAGGGAAAGGCCTATCAGGTTCTGCAACAGCTCATGGATCGTTACGAGACCTCCGAGGCCACACGCCACGAACGCGCCATCCTGGCCTATCTCATCGCAACGGTCCATCAACAGGAGGGAAATACCGAAGAGGCCGTCCGGTACTATACGGAGAGTGCCATTCATGATCTGAAGACCCCCGTACACGAATACCGATCGCTTTACGAACTGGCCTCGCTGCTCTACAAAGCCGGCGATCTCGAACGGGCCTACCGATACATCACCTGTGCCGGCAACGATGCCAGAACGGTCAACGCCCTGAACAACATCCAATCGATCAACCGGATATTGCCGATCATCTCCGAATCCTACAACACGCAGATGGCCCGCAAGCGTTCCCAGCTGAACCGGGCATTGTGGGGTGTCAGCATCCTCTCCCTGCTGCTGATTGCCGCTGCGCTCGTTGCCCTCCGAGACAAACGGCGCGCAGCCGCAGCCGAGCACCGGACACGCGAGATCAACGAAGAGCTGTCGCGCGTGAACAGCCGGATGCAGCAATACATCGGGCTGCTGCAGGAGGCGAACAACATCAAGGAGTCCTACCTGGGACGCTATCTCGACCTTTGCTCGGAGTACATCGGTCGGATCGAAAGTTACCGTTCGCAACTGCTCCACATCGCTCGCGACGGCGGCAAGGCCGAATTGCAGAAGGTACTGCGCTCGACAACCTTCATCGAAGCGGAACTGAACGAATTCTACGCCAAGTTCGACGCTACGTTCCTGCATCTCTTTCCGGATTTCGTGGCCCAGTTCAACGAACTCCTCCAACCCGACAAGCGCATCGAAAACATGCCCGGCGGAATGCTTCTTACGACCGAACTGCGGATCTTCGCACTGATCCGGCTCGGCATCAGCGACTCGGTGAAGATCGCAGGATTTCTCCGGCGCTCCGTATCGACGGTATACAACTACCGCGTCAAGATGCGGAATGCCGCCCTCGCAGGCCGCGATACATTCGAAAAACAGGTCATGAACATCGGACGCCTTTCATGACATGCTACTATTCTCTACCGGACCATCGCAAGCAACTGTCTGTAAAGAAAAAGGTTGCCTCTTGCGGCACACTACTATTGCATTCCGGACGCCGCAGGAGTCGGAGAGCATCGGCTAATTTTGGAGGGTGTTCGGGAAAGAACGCATACGATCATCCGCACATCAGAAAATCAATCATTCCATCATGAAACTACTGAAAACATGTCTGGCCGCCCTGCTACTTGCAGGCGCCTCGGCTACGGCCCAGGAGCTCCGCTCCCCAAACGGAAAACTGCAGATGCTCTTTTCTCTCGACAAGGCCGGAACGCCGCTCTACGAGCTCCGCTATGGAGACAAAATCGTTGTAAAACCCAGCAAAATGGGATTCCTGCTCCGCGGGAAGGAGGAGACCATGAAGTTCGGGGAGGAGATGACAAAGACGAAAGCTGCACGACTCACCGAATCGCTCTGTGACGAATTCGAGATCCTCGACACGCAGAACGCCACGTTCGACGAAACCTGGCAGCCGGTCTGGGGCGAGGAGTCGTCGATCCGCAACCACTACAACGAACTCTGCGTCTCACTTCGCCAGCCGCACAGCGACAGACGAATGACCATCCGGTTCCGACTCTTCGACGACGGGCTGGGATTCCGCTACGAATTCCCCGTACAGCCCCGTCTGGTCTACTTCGTCATCGCCGACGAGTGCACGGAATTCGCCATGACCGGAGACCACACCGCCTGGTGGATTCCCGGAGACTACGACACCCAGGAGTACGACTATACCTGCTCGCGGCTTTCGGAGATCCGCGGACACATGAGCGGCTCGATCACCGACAACCTCTCGCAGACGGCCTTCTCGCCGACCGGCGTACAGACCTCCCTGCAACTGAAAACCGACGACGGGCTCTACATCAATCTCCATGAGGCGGCTCTGGTCAACTTCCCGGCCATGCACCTCGAACTCGATGATCGTACGATGGTCTTCAAGGCGCATCTGACTCCCGACCCCAACGGCGACAAGGCCTACATGCAGACCCCGGCCATAACACCCTGGCGAACGGTGATCGTCTCGGACGATGCCCGGGAGATCCTCGCCTCGCGTCTGACACTCAACCTGAACGAACCCTGCAAGATCGAGGATACTTCGTGGATCCGTCCCTGCAAATACATGGGGGTCTGGTGGGAGATGATCACCGGCAAAAGCAGCTGGTCCTACACCGACGAACTGCAGAGCGTACACCTCGATACGGATGATCTGACGAAGGTCAAACCAAACGGACGCCACGGCGCTACGACCGCCAATGTGAAACGTTACATCGACTTCGCCGCAGATCACGGCATGGACGCCGTGCTGGTCGAGGGATGGAACATCGGCTGGGAGGACTGGTACGGCAACATGAAGGATTATGTTTTCGACTTCGTGACCCCTTATCCGGATTTCGATGTCGAGGAGATTCAACGCTACGCCGCCGAAAAGGGCGTGAAGATGATCATGCACCACGAAACCTCGGGATCGGTACGCAATTACGAACGGCACCTCGAAGCCGCCTACCGTTTCATGAACGAACACGGCTATCCGGCCGTCAAGTCGGGGTACGTGGGCAACATCATCCCCAAGGGGAACAACCACTACAACCAGTGGATGGTCAACCACTATCTCTATGCCGTGAAGAAAGCCGCCGACTACCGCATCATGGTCAATGCCCACGAGGCCGTGCGTCCGACGGGACTCTGCCGCACATGGCCCAATCTGATCGGCAACGAGTCGGCCCGAGGTACGGAATACCAGGCGTTCGGAGGATCGAAGCCCTCGCATGTCACCGTACTGCCCTTCACACGGCTTATCGGCGGCCCGATGGACTATACGCCGGGCATCTTCGAAATGGAGATTTCGAAAATTAACCCGAACAACCATTCGCACGCCAACTGTACGATCGCCAACCAGCTGGGAATCTATGTAGTGATGTCCTCCCCGCTGCAGATGGCCGCCGATCTGCCCGAAAACTACGAGCGCTTCCCCGATGCCTTCCGGTTCATCGAGGAGGTGGCGCTCGACTGGTCCGAAAGCCGCTACCTGGAGGCCGAGCCCGGAGCCTACATCACCGTGGCCCGCAAGGCCAAGGATTCGGGACGCTGGTTCCTGGGATGCTGCGCCGGCACAGAGCACCTCTCCGACATCCGGTTCGACTTTCTCGACCCGTCGAAAACCTACGTGGCGACGATCTACGCCGATGCCCCCGACGCCGACTACCGGAACAACCCGCAGGCCTACACGATCCGTGAGGTGCGCTGCACGTCAAAGAGCCGGCTGCAACAACGAGCTGTCGAAGGCGGAGGTTTCGCCATTTCGTTCCGCGAAGCAACGTCCGCTGACAACAAACTCCCCCGACTGAAATAGCCGGTCTCAAGAATTCATCCAAAAAAGGAGCCATCCCGAACAAGGGGATGGCTCCTTTTGTCTATGTGCGGGAGGGCTCCTCCCCGTGTCGGAAGAAGGCCGCATCCGGGCTCCGACCGACGCTATTCGTCCTTCGTCGCCCGTTCGATCAGCAGATCGTCGAGCCGCACTTTCGGGACATAGTGCACGCCATCGCGGCGGTAGTAGGCATGGCTCTCGTCCGCGTTGATCTCCGTCAGTTCGATCCGTTCGGCCCCCTTGCCGACCGCAAGGATCAACAGCGGATCATACGGAAGACCAAGCAACTCACGAACCCGGGCCGGATCGAACGCTCCGATGCAGATGCCGTTCAGACCGATCTCCACGGCCCGCAGCAGCATGCTCTGGGCCGAAATGCCGAGGTCCATATCGACGTAACGATTCTCGGGAAGCGTCGAGCAGATGACGATGAAGGCGTTGGGTTCGGTGCCGGGCAGCGGAAGGTGCAGCTCGGGAAGCGCCCCTCCGAGGCGGATGAGCGGCAGAAGCTGCCGCGCCTCGTCACCCAGAACGGGCCGGAAGCGCAGCACCTGCTGGTTGCGGGCCGAAGGGATGCGGGTATTCACCTCGATGAGGGTGCGAAGCTGGTCCTCGCGGACCTGGAAACGGGGATCATACCCCCGGCAGCTGCGGTTGCGGAGCAGAAGTTTCGTCAGCGTCACGGCTGGCCGGCGCACGGGAGCCTCGGCACGCGCCCGGTACTCCTCCATCTTCCGGCCCAGATAGTTGTCTGCCATATTCGGGATTTTTATGCCGCCAAATTACGAAATGTCGGCCGAAAAAACAAGATCCCGCGAAAGGCCCGCACGGAGGGCCGGATCACTCGGCGGCGGTGTGTTTGCGGACAATGCGCATGAACTCCTCGCCCGAGATCGTCTCGCGCTGCAGCAGGAAGGCTGCGGCTTCGTCCAGGATCGCTCGGTGCGACGAAAGAATCCCGCGGGCCTTTTCATGCGCCTCCTTTACGATGCGAAGCACCTCGCGGTCGATCTCCGCCGCCGTCTCCGAGGAGCAGGTAAGCGAATTGTCGCCGCCCAGGTAGGCATTGTTGACCGTCTCGAGGCCCATCATGTCGTAGCGGTCGCTCATCCCGAAGCGCGTAACCATCGCCCGGGCCAGTTTCGTGGCCTGTTCGATGTCGTTCGAAGCCCCGGTGGTGATGCTCCCGAAGACAAGCTCCTCGGCCGAACGGCCGCCCGTGAGCGTCGCAATGCGGTTGAAGAGATTCTCGCGGCTCAGCAGCATCTGATCACCCTCGTCGACCTGCATCGTATAGCCCAGTGCCCCGGAGGTTCGCGGAATGATCGTGATCTTATGCACGGGAGCCGAGGCCGTCTGCATCGCGGCAACCAGGGCATGCCCGATCTCATGGCAGGCGACGATCCGTTTCTCTTCGGGCGTAAGCACGGCGTGTTTCTTCTGCGCTCCGGCCATAACCGTCTCGACGCTCTCCTCCAGATCGGCGGTCGTCACCTTATGACGTCCCTGCCGCACGGCCCGAAGAGCCGCCTCATTGACGATATTGGCCAGTTCGGCCCCCGATGAGCCGGCCGTAGCCTGTGCTACGATCGACAGATCCACCGAATCGTGTTTCACCTTGGCAAGATGCACCTTCAGGATCGCCTTGCGCCCCTCGAGGTCCGGCAGCTCCATCTGGATGCGGCGGTCGAAGCGTCCCGGACGCAACAGCGCCTTGTCGAGACTCTCGGGGCGGTTCGTGGCGGCCAGGATCACCACCCCCTTGCGGCCGTCGAAGCCGTCCATCTCGGTCAGCAGCTGATTCAGGGTCTGCTCGCGCTCGTCATTGCCGCCAAGAGCTGAATCGCGGCGCTTGCCGATGGCGTCGATCTCGTCGATGAAGATGATGCACGGGGCCTTTTCGCCCGCCTGCTTGAAGAGGTCGCGGACCTTGGCCGCACCCATCCCGACAAACATCTGGACGAACTCCGAACCGGACATGGCAAAGAACGGAACACGCGCCTCGCCCGCTACGGCCCGGGCGATGAGCGTCTTTCCCGTTCCCGGAGGTCCGACAAGAAGCGCCCCCTTCGGCAACAAGGCACCAATCTCGGAATATTTCGACGGACTGTGCAGAAAATCCACGATCTCGCTCAACGCCTCCTTGGCCTCATCCTGTCCGGCCACGTCGGCAAAGGTCGTCTTTACGTCCGAATCGGCATAGATCCGCGCCCCGCTGTTGCCGAACGAAAGGAAATTCCCGCCGCCCATCCGGGACTGAAGGCTCCGGCTCGCCTGCTTCCAGAGCATGTAGAAAAGCAGACCCGGAAGAACCCACATCAGAATGAAGTTGAGAATCGGAGAATTCTCCTGCGGCACGATCTGCGTGAAGGAGATTTTCCCGCTCTCATTGGGGCTCCCGGCGGCAAGCAGCCGATCGACCAGTTGCGGATCATCGATCGCACCGGTCCGGTAGGTCGCCGTCTTGCCCCCGTCGGTCAGGGCCGTAAAGTAGATCTGACCGTTCTTGATCATCACCTCCTTCACCTGACCGCTGTCAACCCGTTCGATAAAGGCTCCGTAGTCGGTCGGGGTGATCCGGTTCGGACTGAAGAGCGGAAAGATGAATCCGTTCAAGAACAAGACGATCAGCATGACCAGCAAAGCCCCCATGAAGGGGTTGCTGCGGCGTGGTCTCGGACTTTGTGTTTCCTGTTTGTCGTTCATACGTTACATGGGTTGATTCCGCGGGCAAAGATCCGATTTTTCCGAGACCGAATTATCGTCGTTCCGACGTCAAACATGTCGAATTTTTCGCCAAAAAAAGACCGGAGGAAGCCCCTTCGGATGAAAGAGGTCTCCCAATCCGGTCAATCCGGCCTCGGAACCCGTCAGAACGGTCACTCCTCCTCGATCACTTCGGCATCGACTATCGGCCCGTCGCCGAAGCGTCTTGCGGCATGGTCGATCTTCCGCAGATGGAAAGCCAAAGCGATACGGAATACGCCGTAAAAGAGGAAGGAGAGTCCGACGTACGCCAACAAAAATGCCCCGCCGAAGGCCGGCAGCGTCAAGAAGAGGAAAGCACTAATCAGGCTCAGTATGTTGCACGCCAACAACCAACCCCACCCCTGGACGGGACCTCCGGAGAAGGCGCAGGATTCACAAATACCCAAAATAGAATGAAAGAGCATCCAAAGGCCGATCATGTAGACCAGAATCGTCGTAACGAACGGCAACGGAATGAGTGCAAGCCAGATTCCGAAGAGGAGCTCGACAATGCCGCGGGCGAGACTCCAACCCCAAAGGGCATTGTTCCATCGGTTCGTGGCGGCAAAAAAGATATTGAATAACCCGCCGACAATCAACAAAACAAGGAAAAAGATCGTCAACGCCGTGAGCGAGCCAAGCGGTGTAACGAAACAACCGATTCCGGCTCCGATGCTCAAAATTCCGACAAGCAACGAAATCCACCAAAAACGGACGGGATTTCGTTCAAAACAATGAAGTGATTTAAACTTTTTGTTTTCGTGAAATTTTCTTTAGTAACAAGACCGCGAATGCCAGGTAATTCCAAGATGTCCAGTTGGCAACAGTTGTATCAAACCGGTTCAATAGAGTCCTGAAACT